>NZ_AUEX01000015.1:0-111560 GCF_000426205.1 Acidovorax sp. JHL-9 | reverse complement strand
GTCATTCCGTTCTTCGCCTTCCCGCCAGAGGTGCGGCGCGTGATCTATACGACCAATGCGATTGAGAGCGTGAATGCGCGGCTGCGAAAGATCATCAAGACGCGCGGGCACTTCCCCAGCGATGACGCGGCCACCAAGCTGATCTGGCTGGCACTGCGCAACATCACCGAGGACTGGGGACGGGCGGCCAACCACTGGAAATCAGCGATGAACCAATTCGCGATCCTCTACGAAGATCGGTTCACGAAATCGAGCACGTAAGATAGTCAACCAGCTTCACGAAATCGGTGAAGGTTCAATGAGCCTCACACACAGAAATTCGGACAGGCCCCCCACGGGTTTCACGGAGGTGATCACCCATTCGCCCTGCCCGCGCTCGACGAACTCGAAGGCGACCAAGGCGCCAGGCTTCATGCCCGCCAGTAACCCGCTGTTGGAAACCTTGAACTCCATAGACATCGCTGGCCATTTGAGGGCAGGTATGGGGCCATGGGCAATGGTCACCGTGCCATTCTTCGTGTCCAGCTCCTCCAGCTTGCCCTCCCCCTGGTGTCCGACGGAGGCCGCTGGCTTACCCGCATCTGGGGCGCCTTGTGCGTCCGGCTTGGCTCCATGTGAGGCGCTCCCAAAGCCGCCCACGGCTGCCTTGAGGTTACTCTCGGCGTCGATCAGGAAGTTGGCGGCGATGACCACCTGCTCCCCCTCGCGCACACCCTCGATGACTTCAATGCGGTCGTCGCTGCGCGAGCCTACTTTGACGTCGCGGGGTTCGAACCGGCCTTCCTTGCGCTGCACCAGGACGATCTGGCGTGTGCCGCTGTCAATCACGGCCGAAGTCGGCACTGTCAAAACAGCGCCCTTGCTGGCGGTCGGAAGTTCCACATGGGCAAACATGCCCGGCTTGAGCAGGCCAGCCGTGTTCGACAGGTCGACGCGCACCTGCACCGTTCGAGTTTCAGGCTTCAAGGTGGGGTACACATAGCTGACAGCCCCCTGGAACACCTTGTCTGGGTAGGCATTGATTTGCACCTTGGCCTTGCCCCCCGACTTGACCAAGCCGATGTCTTGCTCGAAAACATCCGCGATGACCCAGACCGAGGACAGGTTTGCCACCTGGTAGAGCATTTCGCCCGGCATGAAACGCATGCCTTGAACTACCTTCTTGTCGGTGATGATCCCAGCCACCGGTGAGCGGAATGTCAGCGTGCGGCGTGATTCGCCAGATTTGGCCAAGGCCTTGACTTGCTCGTCCGAGATGTCCCAGTTGCGAAGCCGCGCCAGGCTGGAGTCGGCCAGCTCACGCATGCCGCGCTGTGCCTCACCGGAGGCGTCCTTCAACGCGTCGACACCCTGTGCCGCGATGGTGTATTCGCGCTGAGCAGACACCAGTTCGGGGCTGTAGACCTCGAAGAGTGGCTGCCCCTTGCTGACCGCCTGCCCCGTAACATTGGCATGCAGACGCTCGACATAGCCCTCGAATTTGGCAGCGATGGTGAAGGTCTGGCGCTCGTCTGGTTCAATGCGGCCGGTGGCACGTACCACCTTGTCCAGAGAACGCAGACTTGCCGCCTCGCTGCGAACGCCGAGTTTCTGAATCTTTTCGGTGCTGATGCGAATTTGGTTGGCATTCGTTTCTTCCTCTTCCGGCTCTCCCTCGTAGACCGGGATGTAATCCATCCCCATCGGATCTTTTTTCGGTGTGGAAGATGTGTCGGGCAGCCCCATCGGATTGCGGTAGAAAAGTACCTTGCGCTCCTTCTTGGCGGTAACGGCAGAAGCACCTGGCGACGCAGTCCGGTCACCACTGTGGGCTTCGGATTGGCGCTGCCCCATCCAATAGCCACCGCCCGCCGCCAACCCCGCTGCGACGACAGACAGGAGTACGCCTGCCTTGAAACCGGTTGTCATTGTTCTTCTCCGACGATGCTTTCAATGGTGGCAAGCCGCTTCTGTGCGTCTACTGCGGCCTTGATCTGATTCAATTTGGTTTGGCGAATCTGGCGCTGCGCGTCCAGCAAGGTTGCGAAATCCACCTTGCCCGTCTGGTATCCGGCCAGCGCCGAGCGCAAGGTCAACTCGGATTGCGGCAAAAGGCTGTCCGTGGTCAACGCCAGAGTACGCCGGGCGGACTCGAAAGCAGCCACGTCGGCGTAAAGCTCTGCCAGGATTTGATTCGAAGCGACTTCCTGGCGTGAGCGCGCTGCGGCCAACATCGCCTCGGCCTCCCGCTCCTGGGCGCGCCGCGCGTCTTGCTGCAGGGGAATGTTCATCTCGACCATCAACTCCCACTCTTTGACCGAGCCTCTGTACTGAATCGGGGAGATACCAACGTTGAAGTCGGGATAGCGGTTCTTGTAGGCCAACTCGCGGCTCTTCTCGGCAGCCCTGATCTGGGACTCTTCCGTGCGCAGCAGCGGATTGTTCATCCGGGCACGCGCCTCCAAAGCCATGAAGCTGACTTGCTCCAGCGCTGGCAAGGCACGGATCTGCCCGGGTGCAGCCAAAGGCTCCGAGCTCGCACGCCCCACGAGCGCATTCAACCTGGCCTGGAGTTGGCGGCGCTCAGCCTCCAGTGCAATCAGCTCGTTGCGCATGGTGGACTGCTCCACCTGCGCACGGATCACATCCTGTTGCGCAGCAAGCCCGCCCGTGTAGCGGACCTGGGCGACTTTTTCCAGCTGTACCATCAGGTCGAGAATTTCCCGCGACAAGCGTTCGTTCTGGTCCAGGTAATAAAGCTCGGCATAAGCCGTCTTGATCTTGCCAGCCAGTTCAACCCAGGCGCCTGCAGCGCGGTGTCTCGCAGCTTCTGCTTGCGACTCAGCCACCTCACGCTTCAAACCGCGTTTACCCACCCAGGGCAGGTCCTGCATCAGCAGATAACGGGTGCTTCCGACGCGCCCAGGCAACAGGGTGGGGTTTTGCCCCCCCATGCGCGTGATGTCACGCAATTCGGTCCGGAATTTGGGGTCCGGCAAGGCGCCCGCAGGCACGATGCGTTCTGCGGCCGCATCCGCATCAAAACGCATGCTGGCGATTTCGGGGTTTCGCTCCCTGGCTGCCTGCAGCAAGCCTTCGACACTCGAACCCAGCTTGGCCTCCTGCGCGTAAGCCATCGGGCTCAGCGCAAGAGACACCAACACCACACCCAGCGCCAGGCGACTCCTCACAGGCATCATGACCGCCGCCTCGGTGCACGCAAGGCAGCATTCAACCGGTCAATGACTTCTGCCCAGTCCGCGTCTTCCAGAAGCTCTTCACGCAACAGAGTCGCCTGAGAGGGCGTCCAGAATGGCGCATCGGCCAGCAGCACATCGGCCGGCAGCGGAGCGTGGGCCTCCAAGAACTCCCCAATGCCTGCCGCGTCCATGCGCAGTCCAAGCTGGGCAAACAGTTCAGAGAAGCGATGAAATGACTTTTCCATAGCGGTGATCCCTATTGTTCCAACACAAAAACTCTGGCGACATGGCCGGTGGAGGCTCACGAAAGTTTCACGCTCAACGCCAATGCGACCGCTCCGAACGCCATCGCGCCCAGGTAGCCGAGAACCACCGGTTTACCGACCTGCGCCCCACCCGTCGTCCAGGCGATACCGGCCTTGGTCACCATGTTGGCCAAGGTTGCAAGGCCGATCGCCGTGACGGTGGTCGCCGTTGACAATCCTCCGGAACCATGCAACCGAGCGAGCGAGATCAAAATCGCGTCTACGTCCGCCAGGCCAGACACCGCCGACAACACATAGAGGCCGCTGGTGTCCAGCCACTGCTTTGCCGCTGGCACCAGGACGCTCATGGCAGCGAGCAGCACACCAAAACCGAGCGCAGTGCCGAGGTCGAATGGCGCCATCGCACCGACAGAGCCCTCCCCCGCTGCAGTGCGGTCGAGCGTGCGCCACCGCCACAGTGCAATACTCAGCAGCACCACGCCAGTGACTACCAGGGCGCTGCCGAAGCTGGGCAGCAACTTGGGCTGGATGACGCCCAGCAGAATGAGCATGCGAAAAAACATGACGCCACATGAGGCCAACGCCCCGGCAGCCGCCGCGCCGGCCAGCGAAGGCTGCACACGGGCATAGCGGGCCAAGGCCATCGTGGCGGCCGTGGATGAGGCCAGCCCTCCCAGAATCCCCGTCCACAGCACGCCCCTTTGCACACCGGTGATCCGCATGGCGAAGTGCCCCGTCAGCGACAGGCCTGCAATCAGGATGACGGCCCACCAAAGCTGGTACGGATTGAGCGCGGCATAGGGTCCCAGACCCGTGTTCGGCAGGTAGGGCAGGATGACCGTGGACAACACCAGCAACTGCAACGATGCCGTCAACTCGCGGTGATCGATCAAGCGCAACCAACCGTGCAGGGTCGGCTTGAGGTCCAGCAACACAGCACTCACCACCGCTGCCGACAATGCCAGGGTGATGTTGCCGTGTGCCGCAAAGGCGCCCAGGGCCAAAGTCAGTAGCATCGCCACCGGAGTCGTCGCGCTCAGGTTGCCAGTCAGTTTGGCATTTCGGGCGTAGGACACCGTCAGCAGCAAGGCGATTCCGAGCAGCGCACCCAGCAAAGGCCAGGCACCGAAAACTGGCTGCAGGTGCCCCAGCACACCGCCGAGCAGTCCGGTCAGCGCAAAGGTGCGCAAACCTGCAACACGCCCTCCTTCCGGCAATTCGCGCTCGTGCCAGCCGCGTTCCAGGCCAACCACCAGACCGACAGCAAGCGCGGCAACCAGGCCCGGGGCGCCCGGTGGTAGTTCGTAGCTGTTCATCGGTGCTCCCCGTTGATGGCCTTCGTCGCTGCATGCACGATCTTGCGCATGCCAGGCACCACGACCGCACCACAGGCATACCGCGAGTCGGCATTGAACAGCGTTGCCTCTTCGGCCCGATCCACGTTCAGCATCAGTTCCTCACGCAGCATCGAACCCTCCGCCGCTGAATTTCAGGTTATTGCACTTCGCTTTGGCATCCGCCTACTTTGCGCGAATGCACGCTATGCATTTTGCGAGCCCAAGGCTGACACGCAGATGTTTCAAAAATGACATCTCTATCAGAAAACCTTGGGCGCACTACGGCTCCGAACTCCGGCATCATTTCTTGCCGTGCCGCAGACGCAGCGCATTTCCGATCACCGACACCGAGCTCAAGCTCATGGCCAGCGCCGCGATCAGCGGGGACAACAACCACCCCGTGAACGGGTACAGCACGCCCGCCGCAATCGGCACCCCAATGCCGTTGTAAACGAAGGCGAACAGCAGGTTCTGGCGCATGTTCCGTACCGTGTCGGTAGAGATGTCACGCGCCGCAGTGATGCCCCGCAAATCGCCCTTGACCAGCGTGATCTGGCCGCTGTTCATGGCCACATCGGTCCCGGTGCCCATGGCCACACCGACATCGGCCTTGGCCAAGGCAGGCGCATCGTTGATGCCATCGCCGGCCATGGCCACTATGCGACCCTCGTTCTGGAGCCGTTCCACCAGCGCCAGCTTGTCGGCGGGCTTGACTTCGCCATGCACCTCGTCGATGCCAAGTCTGGCCCCCACGGCCTTGGCCGTGGTCAGGCCGTCTCCCGTCGCCATCACGATGCGCAGGCCGCTGGCGTGCAAAGCCTTGATCGCTTCCAGCGTGGTGGCCTTGATGGGATCGGTCACGGCCAGGATGCCCGCCAGTTGCCTGTCCACGGCCAGATGCATCACGCTGGCGCCTTCACTGCGCAGGCGCTCAGCGTCGGTTTTGAGCGCATCCGTCGCCACGCCCTCCTGCGCCATCAATGCGGTGTTTCCCAGCACCAGGTGCTTGCCAGCGACGAGGCCGCGCACGCCGATCCCGCTGCCTGACTCGAAATCCACCGGCTGGACCAGCTCCAGCCCTTTGGCGCGTGCGGCACTGACGATGGCCTGCGCCAAGGGATGTTCGCTGCCTTGGTCCAGGCTGGCTGCCAGGCGCAGCACTTCGTCTGCGGTGAAGCCGGCGGCACCGACCGCGGTGTCGAAGGCGGGCTTGCCTTCCGTGAGCGTGCCGGTCTTGTCCACAATCAGCGTGTCCACCTCGCGCATTTTTTCGATGGCGCCCGCATCCCGGAACAGCACACCTTGGGTCGCTGCGCGCCCCGTGGCAACCATCACCGACATGGGTGTGGCCAGCCCCAGCGCACAGGGGCAGGCGATGATCAGCACCGCCACCGCGTTGATCAGGCCAAACACCCAACGGGGCTCGGGGCCGAACAGACCCCAGACGAAGAACGTGGCGACGGCGATCGCCACGACCACCACGACGAACTTGCCCGCCACCACGTCGGCCATGCGCTGCATGGGTGCCTTGGAGCGCTGGGCGGTGGCCACCATCTGCACGATTTGCGCCAGCATGGTGGCCGCACCAACCTTCTCGGAGCGCATCACCAGCGCGCCGCTGGTATTGAGCGTGGCGCCGATCAGCGCGTCGCCCGCACGCTTGGTCACGGGCAGGGGTTCGCCCGTCAGCATGGATTCATCGACTGCGCTGTGCCCCTCGGTCACCACACCATCGACGGGCACCTTCTCGCCGGGGCGCACGCGCAGCAGGTCGCCAACATGCACGTGGGCCAGCGGCACGTCCTCCTCGCTGCCATCGGCGTTGATGCGCCGCGCGGTCTTGGGCGCCAGGCCCAGCAGCGACTTGAGTGCGGCCGAGGTCTGCGAGCGTGCCTTCAGCTCCAGGATTTGCCCCAGCGTGGTCAGCGAAATGATGACCACGGCGGCCTCGAAGTACACGGCCACGCGGCCCATGGCCACGAACGTGGCGGGGAACACCTGCGGTGCCAGCGTGGCAACGACACTGTAGACAAAGGCCGCCCCGGTGCCCAGGGCGATCAGAGTCCACATGCTGGGGCTGCGCTGCACAACGGACTGCCAGCCGCGCACGAAGAACGGCCCGCCGGTCCACAGCACCACGGGCAGCGACAGCGCCAACTCGATCCAGCTCTGCCTCGCCATGTCGAACCAACCCAGACGATGGCCGAACATGGCCAGCACCGTGACGAGCACCGTGAGCGGCAGCGTCCACCAGAAGCGGCGCTGGAAATCCTGGAGCTCGTGGTTGTCTTGCGCATCCAGCGGAATGATGGGCTCCAGCGTCATGCCGCACTTGGGGCAGTTGCCGGGGTGATCCTGCTGCACTTCAGGATGCATGGGGCAGGTGTAGATGGTGCCGGCGGGCACCGCCGCTACCGGCTCGGCAATGGGCTCTGGCAATGGCGGGCCCCCGCCTCCGCCACGCCCATGCGAATGATGGTGGCCCACGTGCACCTCGTCCTCGGGCACCAGGTGCATCTGGCATTGGGGACAACGCCCCGGCTGGTCTTGGCGCACCTCCGGGTGCATGGGGCAGGTATAGATGGTTCCCGCCGGAACCCCTTCGCCGCCAGCGTGGTCTTGGTGATGCGGGTGATGATTCATACCCATGCCTTTTTTGAGTTGACTCGATGCTTGGCCTTGCCATCATGGAAAAGTCCAGCCGATTTCCTGGTGAACGCATCCGGCCCGCACCGTCCCGCGCCCGGTGGACTATCGAGACAAAGACTTGCGGTACTGTGCATTGATCTCATCATGGCGCTGCCGGATCTCGGGCGGCCACTGCGCCTTGATCCAGGACAGCACGGCCACAATCTCCTCGTCGCTCAGCATGCCACCGTAGATGGGCATGGCCGTGCGGTAGTCGGGTTGATTGATCAGCTGGGCCAGGCCCTGCTGGGTGATGGCGAACAGCTGCTCGTCGGGATGGTGCCAGGTGTGGCCGCTGGGATCGTGGGGCGGCGCCGGCAACAGGCCATCGGCTCCGCGCTCCCGCCAGTCGGCCTGGCCCTCGCCCTTGGCACCATGGCAAGTGGCGCATTGCTGCGTGTAGATGCTGGCGCCAACGCGCAGCACCTGGGGATCATCGGGACGCAGGCTGTGCTGTGCCACCGCCGCTGGCCGGCCGGTGGCGCGCAGGGAAAGGTAACCCGCCCCGGCGACCAACAGCGCGACCAGCAATCCTGCCACCCACAAGGCAGGCGGTTTCAAGTTCATCGCAGCCTCCCCGATTCCATGGTCATGTTCTTGTTATCCGATGTATTCCTCACTGCGGCGTCCCTGTGCCCCAGCGCGGAATGAAGCGTGGCACCTGCTGCGCATACTCTGTCCAGGCCTGTCCGAAGCGGCTTGCGCTTTCCCGCTCCTCGTTGTGCGCCAGGCGGGCATACATGGCCACCAGCACCGGGAACATCAGCAGCGTCAGCAGTGTCGGCCACTGCAGGAGGAACCCGAACATGATCAGGACAAAAGCGATGTACTGCGGATGCCGCAGCCGGGCGTAAACGCCGGTGTGCGCCAGCCGCCCCTGCCGCTGGGCCTCATAGAGCACGGGCCAGGCCGCGGCCAGCAGCCAGAAGCCCCCGCCAATGAACAGGTAGCTAAGAATATGAAAAGGCCCCAGGTGCGGATCCCCGCCCCAGCCGAACAGCAGCTCCAGCAGGTGGCCGGCGTTGTGGTTCAGCAGATCCACGCCAGGGAACCTCTGCCCCAGCCAGCCCGACAGGAAATAGAGGGTCAGCGGGAAACCGTACATCTCCACGAACAGCGCCACGATGAAGGCCGTGAACGCCCCGAAACTGCGCCAATCGCGCGCGCTGGCCGGCTTGAAGAAACTGAAGGCGAACATGGCGAAGATCGCCACGTTGAGCACCACCAGCGTCCACAGGCCATACGACGGTTCAGCGTGCTCCATGGCCTCAGCTCCTCTTGGAATCTTGTCCCGTGCCCTGTTCGGACACCCCGGAACCACCACCGTGCCCGCCGTGGCCACCATGGCCCTTGTGCATGAAGACATGCATCAGCGGGCAGGCCAGCAAGAGGGCATAGGGCCACCATTGCGCCAGGTGGGCGCGGTGCTCGGTCCATAGAAAGTAGCCGGCGACGGCGCCGAACACGAGCAGGCCGAGGGCATAGCGCGAGCGCCAGAACCCGCCGGGCTGCTCGCTCTGTGCGCTCTGCGCGTGGGATGCATGGTCGTGGGCCATGGCGCGCTCCTCACTGGGTGCCGGGCGCCGAGGTTTGTGGTGTGGCCATTCGATCCATCATCATCTGCATCATCGACTCCATCATGGACATGCGCTTTTCCATCATCTTTGGGTCACCCTGCATGCCTGCCATGCCGGCGGATGGGTTGCCCGCGGGCATTTGCCCACGCATGGACTCCATCATGCGCATGCCGTCCTGCATGGTCTTCATGTGTTCGGCCATCAGTGCCTGGCGCTCCTGGGGCGTCTTGGCGGCAACCATCTTCTCGTGCATGGCCTGCATGGCCTGCATTTGCCGGTCCATGCCGGCCATGTCGCCCGAGCCCATGGCCCGGCCCGGTGATGGCTGTACCGCGGTGGGCGCCGGCGCCGCAGTTGCCGCAGGGGCGGCAGCGTCCGCCGGGTGGTGAGCCTTGTGCTCGTCGGTGCCTTGTGCCAATACGCCTGCGGAGGTGGCGGCGATGCAGAGGCCGATCAGTGAGTGGCGAATGTGAATCATGATGCTTCCTTCCTGCGGTGAGAGTTGACTCAGGTTGCCGCGACCGGCGGCACGGTGTGCTTGCTTCTTTACTCAGCGCGCGGGCTGGATGTCGGTGACGACCATCTTCCCGCCCTCCTGGACGGCCACGAACTGCACCTTGTCGCCGGCCTTGAGCTTGGCAAGCTGGCCCTTGTCGCGGACGGTGAAGACCATGGTCATGCCGGGCATGTCCAGGTTCTTGATCTCCCCATGCTTGAGGGTGACCTTGCCGTTGTCCACGTCGATCTTCTTGACCTCGCCGTCGGTCATGGCGTCCGATGCGTGGGGCATGGCCATCTTGCCGTGATCCATCATCGCTTGCGCAAAACTGCTGACGGGCATGGCCATGCCCATGGCAAGAGCGGAGATGGCAAGAATGTTTTGGATGGTGTTCATGGTGTCCTCTCGATGAATGGATGGATCTATGGGCTGGTACGCTGGTTTCAGGCCATCACTTGCGGCCCACCTGGATGGCGCCCTTCATGCCCGCTTCGTAGTGGCCCGGCATCAGGCAGGCAAAGTTCACGGTGCCGGCCCTGGTGAACTGCCACACGATCTCGCCCTGCTTGCCGGGCTGCAACGTGACCTTGCTGGGTTCGTCGTGTTCCATGTCGGGGAATTTCTTCATCTGCTCCAGGTGCTCCAGCAGTTCCTTCTCGGTGCCCAGGCTGACTTCATGCTTGATCTGTCCCAGGTTTTTGACGATGAACCGCACGGTCTCGCCCTGTTTGACCCGGATGTTCGACGGCGAGTAGCGCATGTTGTCGCGCATCTCGACCGTGATCGTGCGGCTGGCCTTGGCGGCCACGCCGGGCTTGCCGATGGCCGTTTCCTCCCCATCATGGCCATGGCCGCCCGCATGGCTGCCGCTGGCGAACGCGGCCCCCGATGCGGCAAGCGCCACCACGGCGATGCCTTGAGAAACGGTGGATCGGGTGAATTTCATGGATGAACTCCAGTTCAAGAATGACAGGGAAAACTCAATGCCCGCCGTGCGATGCCGGCTTGCGTACATTCACTTCGGCCGGCGCGGCAGGCTTGCGAACACGTGGCATGGACTGCCCACCTTCGGCACCGAAGCGCGCCGGCTCGGCCAAGGGACCGGTGTACTTGCGCGCCACGGTGCCTTCGGGGTGCTTGAACCATCCAGGGTCTTTGTAGTCGCCGGGCTTCTGACCGCGGCGCACCTTGAGCACGCTGAACATGCCGCCCATTTCCACCGAGCCGAACGGCCCCTGGCCCGTCATCATGGGGATGGTGTTGTCCGGAATGGGCATTTCCATCTCGGCCATGTCCGACATGCCACGTTCGCCCATGACCATGTAGTCCGGGATGAGGTTGTTGATCTTCCTGGCCAGGCCGCTGTGGTCCACGCCGATGAGTGTGGGAATGTTGTGCCCCATGGCGTTCATGGTGTGATGGCTCTTGTGGCAGTGGAAGGCCCAATCGCCCTCCTCGTCGGCCACGAACTCGATCTGGCGCATCTGGCCCACCGCCACGTCGGTGGTCACCTCGGGCCAGCGCGTGCTCTTGGGCGTGGGGCCGCCATCGGTGCCCGTGACAACGAACTCGTGGCCATGCACATGCATCGGATGATTGGTCATGGTGAGATTGCCGATGCGGATGCGCACCTTGTCATGGAGGCGGACATTCAAGGAATCGATACCCGGGAAGATGCGGCTGTTCCATGTCCACATATTGAAGTTCGTCATTTCCGCGACCTTGGGCGTCGCGGCCCCGGGCTCGATGTCGTAGGCGCTGAGCAGGAAGCAGAAATCCCGCTGCACCTCGTCGATCAGGGGATGCCTGGCTTTCGGGTGCGTGACCCAGAAACCCATCATGCCCATGGCCATCTGCACCATCTCGTCCGCATGCGGGTGGTACATGAAGGTGCCGGGCCGGCGCGCTACGAACTCATAGACAAAGGTTTCACCCGGCTGGATGGCGGGTTGGTTCAAGCCGGCAACACCATCCATGCCATTGGGCAGGCGCTGGCCGTGCCAGTGGATGCTGGTGTGCTCGGGAAGCTTGTTGGTGACGAAGATGCGCACACGGTCACCCTCCACCACCTCGATCGTGGGTCCGGGGCTCTGGCCGTTGTAGCCCCACAGGTGGGCTTTCATGCCGGGCGCCATTTCACGCACCACGGGCTCGGCCACCAGGTGAAATTCCTTGACGCCCTGGTTCATGCGCCACGGCAGGGTCCAGCCGTTGAGCGTCACCACGGGGTTGTACGGTCGACCAGAATGGGGCACGAGCGGCGCCATGGTGTCCGGGCTGGACTGGATCACCGGTTCAGGCAAGGCCCCCATGGCCACGCGGCTGACCGAACTGGCAGCCACGGCCCCGCCGGCAATACCGGCGAACTTGAAAAAGTCTCTTCTGGATGTCATTGCAATCGTCTTTGTATCAATGGCCGGCATCGCCGCCGGTGGGCGCGCTGGATGTGGCGGACAAGCGGGTGCTGGTGGGGCGTCCGATCACGGATGCCTGCAAGGCGGCATCGGCCAGCCAGAACTGCTGCTGCGCGTCCATGGCGGCGACAACGGCGCCGACCTGATCGCGCGCATCGGCCAGCAGCTCAAACGTGCTGATCAGCATGCCGTTGTAGCGCAGCTGGTTCTCTTCCGAGATCACCTTGCGCAGCGGCACGACTTCATCGCGGTAGTGGCGCGCCACGTCATAGGCGGTGCGGTAGGCGGAATAGCTTTCACGCAGGCTGGAACCCGCGGAGCGCACCGTGGCTTCGAGCCGGTTCGCCGCCGCCAGGGTGCGGGCGTTCATCGCCGCGCGCTGCATTCCCCCCCAATCAAAGATGGGCAGGCGCACCGCGATTTCCCAGCCCCGCGCGGTGGAGCGGGTGCCTTCGGCGCTGTCGAAAGTCGTGTTGCGCCGCCCGGTGAGCTCGATATCCGTGAAACTGGTCACGCTGTTCAAGCCCTGTGCCTTGGCGGCCGCGTCCATCGCAGAGTGCGCCAGGCGTATGTCCAGGCGCGCTCGGGTGGCCTGTGCGCCAACTTGCTGCGGATCCAGTGGCTGCCTGGGCAGATCGGGCAAGCGATCGGGCAGCTTGAGCGCCTGCGCCTGTCCTTCATCCAGCCCGAGCAAACGCACCAGCTCTTCCCGGCTGGAGGTGACTTGGTGCTGGGCCATGCTCAGCCGGGTGGCTGCGTCGGCGTAGAAGGCTTGCTCGCGCGCGCGGGTGATGCGGTTGAAGTTTCCCGCGGCTTGCATGCGCTTGGCCAGCTCCGCTCCCGCCTCCGCGCTGGCATAGACCTGCTGGGCATACTGGAGCGATTGCTGTGCGACGACGGCACGCACCCACGCCTGGCGCACCAGCGTGACCTGATCCACGACATCGCTGCTCAAACGCAGCTGGGATTGCTCCATCAGCCGGTTGGCGACACCGTACCGCGACGGCAGTGTCAGCAAATCCCACAAGCCAAAGGAAAGCGCGCGAGCCAGTTCCAGTTCGGGGCCGGCCGTCATGCGCTCAAAACTGAAAATAGGGTTGGCGATCCGGCCCGCTTGTGCGGCGCTGGCAGAGTCCGCCCAACCTTGCGCCAGCAGCGCCTGCAGGGACGGGCTGTTCACCAGCGCCAGCTGTACCGCCTCCTTCTGCCCCAGAGGCTGGGCCAGCAGACTCTGGGCCACCTGTGCACGCTGGTTGCGCTCATCTTGGGTCCGCGCCAATGCGAGCTTGCCCTCCGTGAAGCTGCCCGCTTCGTCATTCACACGAGCGATGTTCTGGTCCAGGCTGACGCTGGCGCAGCCCGTCAGCACCGCGAGGCCGAGTGCAGACAACGCCAGCCTGGCATGTGTGGCACGCAAACGCATCATGGCTTGCCTCCGCCGTGATGTCCGGTGTGCGGATCCTTCGCAGGAGCCGCATCCTGGGCGGACGCGGGCACGCCTGTCTGGACCTCCTTCGCATAGGCGCGCCAGCCACCGATCGCGCCCACGCGGTCATTGACCTGCCGCCAGGACTGCACCGGCTGATCCTTGTAGGCTTGGTAGTCGCTCATGGCCGACGAGTACTGCAACTGCGTCGGCAAAGCGGCCCTGGATGCCTCGGCATTCCCAGGGGTTTGCGCGAAGGTGGCTCCGGCAAGCAACGCCAATGTCCAAGGCATGAACGCCCTCAACGCTGGCGGTTGGTGAGAAACGGCCATGGGCTCCTCTCGATGAATCTCAAATCTCACGATGGAGGGATTCTGGAATACCCATCCTGTCATCCAGGTGTTCTGAAAATTACATTTTTGTTATCTCCATGCCAGACGGCTTCAAGCTCGGCACACTCTCATACCAGCACACCGAAGGAGCGCGCGCGTGAGGATATTGATCGTCGAGGATGAGCCCAAGACCGGGGCCTACCTGCGCCAGGGATTGAGCGAGGCGGGCTACGGCTCAGACCTGGTGCCCGATGGTGCCGATGGACTGCACATGGCCATCCATGGCCAGTACGACCTGGTGATCCTGGATGTCATGCTGCCGGGCCTGAACGGCTGGCAGGTGCTGCAATCCTTGCGTGACCGGGGCCTGGAAATGCCGGTGCTGTTCCTGACCGCCCGCGACCAGGTGGAGGACCGGGTCAAGGGCCTGGAGCTGGGGGCCGACGACTATCTCGTCAAGCCGTTTTCGTTTGCCGAGCTGCTGGCCAGGGTGCGCATCATCCTGCGCCGCGGCCATGCCGGCAGCGAAGGCACCACGCTGCGCGTGGCCGATCTGGAGCTCGATCTGCTGCGCCGCCGGGTGTCCCGCAATGGCCGGCGCGTGGACCTGACGGCCAAGGAGTTCGGCCTGCTGGAGCTGCTGATGCGCCGCCATGGCGAGGTGCTGCCGCGTTCGCTCATCGCATCACAGGTATGGGACATGAACTTCGACAGCGACACCAACGTCATCGAGGTGGCCATGCGCCGCCTGCGCGTGAAGATCGATGAAGGCCATCCCGTCAAGCTGATCCAGACCGTGCGCGGCATGGGCTATGTGCTGGATCTGCCCGAGGAGCCCTGAGTGCTGTCGCACGCCCGTTGGGGCAGGCTCCCGCTGACGCAGCGCCTGACGCTCTTTTTCACCGTGGTGGCCGCTGCGGTCGTGCTCGGCCTGGGCATCTTGTTCCTGGTCGCCACCGGGCGGCATTTCGTGACGCTCGATCAAATCGCGCTGCGGGACAAGCAGCATTTGATCGAGGATATCCTGCGCAATGCCCCTTCAGCGCAGGATGCACGCAGGCGCCTGGACGAGGCCTTGGGCTACCACCATGGCCTCTATGCCCAGATCACGAATGCGCAGGGAGAGCTTCTCTTCCATTCAAAAGGATTCCCTGCGGATGCGCAAAGCGCACGGGCAGCGCCCAAGATGGAGGTTGAGCCGTTCAGCACCTGGAAGCGCGGCAGCAGCATCTATCACACCTTGCGTTTCGAGGCCACGCCCGCCTATTCACAGGCGACATTGCGCGTTCTGATTGCGACCGATACGGATCATCATGCGCAGTTTCTACAGGACCTGCGGCGCGATCTGGCCCTCTATGTGGCCGCCGCCATCGTCCTGTGCGCTTTCTTGTCCTGGCTCGCTGCGCGCCAGGGGCTGGCCCCGCTGCGCGAGATGCGGTCCCGCGCGGCCGCGGTCACCAGCCAGAAGCTGGGCGAGCGCATGCCAGTAGAAGCCGTTCCCGTAGAGATGGCCGATTTGGCGCAAGAACTCAACCGCATGCTGGATCGGCTGCAAGAGGATTTCCAGCGCCTGACCGATTTCTCGTCGGACCTGGCGCATGAGCTGCGCACCCCCATCAGCAACTTGCTGACGCAAACCCAGGTCGCCCTGGCCACCAAGCGCGACGCGGCGACCTACCGGGACATCCTGGCCTCCAATGCCGAGGAGTTCCAGCGCCTGGCACGCATGGTGGCCGACATGCTCTTCCTGGCCAAGACCGAGCGCGGTGTGGATCTTCCGCACCAGGAGCGGTTTTCGGCCCGCCAGGACGCCCTGGCCTTGCTGGAGTTCTATGAAGCCGTCGCGGAGGAAAAGCGCATCCGGTTGCGGCTGGAGGGCGATGGCGCCATGGAGGGCGACCGCCTGATGTTTCGCCGCGCCGCCAGCAATCTGCTGTCCAACGCACTGCGCCACACGCCTGAAGGCGGGACCATCACGGTCCGCATCACGGACACCGCGGATTCCACGGTGGTGTCCGTGGAAAACACGGGCTCCGAGATCGACCCCAAGATGCTGCCGCGGCTGTTCGACCGCTTCTATCGGGCCGATCCCGCCAGGGCGCATCCCGATTCCGAGGGCAGCGGGCTGGGCCTGGCCATCACCCGTGCCATCGCCGAAGCCCACGGAGGAAGCGTCACCGCCACATCGTCCAAGGGGCATACATGCTTTGCCCTGGTGTTTCCGCATCGCGTGACGCAAACGTGACGCTTGCCACGGTCCCGCGAGATGCAGAAGCATCCTGCGGATGGCCTGGAAAGAACCCGCAAAACCTGGCCAGCTTTGCGCTTGCCCCTGCGCAGCTCGCTATTCTGAATCCGTTGCCACGGTGAACAGCGCCCTGCTGGCGGCCGATCGTTTCAGCTGCCGGGCAATGTTGTCGCATACCAGATCACACAGCGCATACACCGATTCGTCTGCAAAACGGTAGTACACGCTGGTGCCCCGCCCTTCGCGTGCGACGAGGCCTTGTTTGGTCATCAGGGACAGATGGCGCGACACATTGGCCGCCGTGTAGCCACACATTTGCGCCAGATCACCCACGTTGCGCTCCCCGTCTCGCAGGATATTGAGGATGCGCAGGCGCGTGGGCTCGGCCAGCACCTGAAAGTAACCGGCCACCGCTTCCAGCGCTTGGGGGGGCATGTCTTTCATAAATAAGTCACTCCTGGGTCTGAACGGCCGGAGATTCCAGCAACGCAAGGATCAGACTGGCGGTTATGATACATCAATTGACTAATTAGCTATTTAGTTAAATAATGAACGTACTGCAAGATACATCCCACACGGAGCGGAGAACCGGATGCTGATACCTCGACTCGCTACGGCTGCTTTTCTGTCCAGCCTGATGGCCGTGCAAGGCGCTTGGGCCGCAGATGCCGCGCCGCTCAAAACCTATGTGGTGCAGGCCGTTGGCGCAGGCCAGCATGCCAGCGTGGATGGTGTGGTGGAGGCCGTGCGCGATACGACGCTGTCGGCCCAGGTGCAGGGTGCGATTGTTTCGCTCGGCGTGAAGGTCGGCGACACGGTCCAAGCGGGGCAGGAAATCTTGCGCCTTGATGCCCGGGCGGCCACGCAGAACGCCGCCGCCAGCGCTGCGCAGGTCAATGCCGCCCGCGCCAGCATGCAGGTGGCCAGCAAGGAATTCGAGCGGCAGAAACAGCTCTACCAGAAGCAATACATCAGCCAGGCCGCGCTGGACCGCGCCCAGGCGCAACTGCAGGCCAGCCAGGCCCAGGTGCAGGCACTGCAGGCGCAGGCAGGGGCCGCGATGACGCAATCAGGCTTCTACGCCGTAAAGGCCCCTTATTCCGGCGTGGTGAGCGAGGTGCCCGTGGCCCTGGGCGACATGGCGATGCCCGGGCGCCCGCTGGTCAGGCTGCATGACCCTGCTGCCTTGCGCGTGACCGCCATGGTGCCGCAAATGGCTGCCGCAGCCTTGGCCGGTGCACAGCCCCTGCAAGTCGAACTTCCCGCGCTCGCGGCGGCGCGCACCACCGTGCAGCCCAGCCAGATCCAGCTGCTGCCCACGGTGGATGCCGCCACGCACACCGTGCAATTGCGCGTGGCACTGCCGCCAGACCTGAAGGGTGCGGTGCCCGGCATGTTTGCCCGCCTGTGGTTGCCGGCAGCGCCCGCAGCGGTGGGCGTGCAGCGCGTGCAGATTCCGGCCAGCGCCGTGGTGCGCCGCGCGGAAATGACGGGGGTCTATGTGCTCAATGCCCAGGGCAGGCCATTGCTGCGCCAGGTGCGCCTGGGCCGCGTGGACGGCGCACAGGTCGAGGTGCTCAGTGGACTGCGCCAGGGCGACCAGGTGGCCACCGATCCGCAGGCAGCCGCCAAGGTGCGCTGAGATGGCCGACATGCACACCCCCACCCCGAAAGCCCTGGGCATTTCGGGCCGCATCGCGGCCTTGTTCCAGAGCGCCCAGATCACCCCCTTGCTGGCACTGGTGGCATTTTTGCTGGGCGTGTTTGCCGTGCTGGTGACGCCGCGCGAAGAAGAGCCACAGATCAACGTCACCATGGCCAACGTGCTGATTCCTTTCCCCGGCGCCTCGGTGGCCGATGTGGAGCAGATGGTGGCCACGCCGGCCGAGCAGGTGCTGTCGCAGATGGCGGGTACCGAGCATGTGATGTCGGTCTCGCGCCCGGGTGTGGCGGTTCTCACCGTGCAGTTCAAGGTGGGCGTGGCCCGCACCGAGGCCCTGGTGCAGTTGCATGACACCTTGCGCAGCCACACCGACTGGCTGCCGCGCGACCTGGGGGTGCTGGAGCCCCTCATCAAACCCAAGGGCATCGACGATGTGCCCATCGTCACGCTCACGCTTTTCAGCAAGGATGCGGACACCGGCGCCTTTGCGCTGGAGCGCGTGGCGCACAGCATGGAGTCTGAAATCAAGCGCGTACCCGGCACGCGCGAAGTGCAGACGGTCGGCGGCCCCGGTCGGGCCGTGATGGTGCGCCTGGACCCTGCCCGCATGGCCAGCACCGGCACCACCGTGCAGGACCTGCGCAGTGCGCTGCAATCGGCCAACATGGGCATGCCCCTGGGCGATCTGATCGCCGGCAACCAGGCGGTGGCGGTAGAGGCGGGCCCGCTTCTCACGCAGGCCCGCGACGTGGCCGAGCTGATGGTGGGCGTGCGCGGGGGCAAGCCACTGTTCCTGAAAGACGTGGCCGAAGTCAGTGACGGCCCCCTGCCCGCGAGCCGCTACGTGTGGCACGGCAAGGCCGAATCCAGCGGTGGCGGCGAATACCCCGCCGTCACCTTGCTGGTGACCAAGAAACCGGGTGAAAACGCCATCGACGTGGCCAACGCCGTCATGCAGCGGGTGGACCAGCTGCACAACACCGTCATTCCGGACGGCGTTGAAGTGGCCGAAACGCGCAATTACGGCGCCACGGCCAATGACAAGGCGCAAAAGCTCATCCAGAAACTGCTGTTTGCCACCGCATCGGTGGTGGCGCTGGTTTTCATCGCGCTGGGCCGGCGCGAGGCCGCCATCGTGGGCACGGCGGTGGTGCTGACGCTCACGGTGACCCTGTTCGCCTCCTGGGCCTGGGGCTTCACGCTCAACCGGGTATCGCTGTTTGCGCTCATCTTTTCCATCGGCATCCTGGTGGACGATGCCATCGTGGTGGTCGAGAACATCCACCGCCACCAGCAGCTCTTTCCGGGCAAGACGCTCGCACAGATCATCCCGGGCGCAGTGGACGAAGTGGGAGGCCCCACCATCCTGGCCACGTTCACCGTGATTGCCGCCCTGCTGCCCATGGCCTTTGTGTCGGGCCTGATGGGCCCCTACATGAGCCCGATCCCCATCAATGCCAGCATGGGCATGCTGCTGTCGCTGGCGATTGCCTTCGTGGTCACGCCCTGGCTGGCGCGCCTGTGGATGAAGGCGCACCACGGCGGCGCAGCGGCGCATGCCGCGCCCTCCGGCATGGCGGCCCGCATCACCCCCCTGTTCACGCGCATCTTCACGCCGCTGCTCGATGACCAGCGCGGCAGCCGCAACCGCCGCCTGCTCGGCCTGGGCGTGGCCGCGCTGATTGCGCTGTCGGTGGCCCTGCCCGCCACGGGGCTGGTGCTGCTCAAGATGCTGCCGTTCGATAACAAATCGGAGTTCCAGGTGGTGGTGGACATGCCTGCCGGCACCCCGGTGGAGCAGACCGCTGCGGTGCTGCACGAGCTGGGCGCGTACCTCGCCACGGTGCCCGAGGT
The DNA here is from genome assembly GCF_000426205.1 of Acidovorax sp. JHL-9. Classification (NCBI taxonomy): domain Bacteria; kingdom Pseudomonadati; phylum Pseudomonadota; class Betaproteobacteria; order Burkholderiales; family Comamonadaceae; genus Acidovorax; species Acidovorax sp. JHL-9. The sequence goes on along the minus strand of NZ_AUEX01000015.1, from coordinate 92,077 downwards.
GACCGATTACCAGGCCTACGCAGGCACGGCCGCCCCCATCAATTTCAATGGCCTGGTGCGCCAGTACTACCTGCGCGCCGGAGGCGATGTGGGCGACATCCAGGTGAACCTGGTGGACAAATCGCACCGCAAGGACCAGAGCCATGCGATTGCCACGCGCGTGCGCCCTGCCCTGCAGCAGATCGGGCAGCGCCTGGGTGCCAACGTGAAGGTGGTCGAAGTACCACCGGGTCCGCCGGTGCTGTCGCCCATCGTGGCCGAAATCTATGGCCCCGAGGCCGAAGGGCGCCGCCAGGTGGCGAAGGCCGTGCGCGCCGTTTTCAGCCAGACCACAGGCCTGGTGGATGTGGACGACAACAGCATCGCCAGCGCTCCGCGCAAGCTGCTGCTGATCGACCGGCGCAAGGCCGCGCTGCTGGGCATACCGCAGCAGGCCATCGTGGGCACGCTGCGCGCGGGCCTGGCGGGCGAGGCCACCACCTACCTGCACGACGCCAGCAAATACCCCGCGCCCGTGGTGGTGCAGCTGCCCGAAGAAAGCCATGGCGACCTGGCCGCGTTGCTGCAGCTGACCGTACGCGGCGCCTCGGGCCAGCAGGTGCCCATCAGCGAGCTGGTCACGGTGAGCGACACCGTGCGCGAACAGCCCGTGTACCACAAGGACCTGCTGCCAGTGAACTTTGTGGTGGCCGACATGGCCGGCAAGGTGGACAGCCCGCTGTACGGCATGTTCCAGATGCGCGGCGACATCACCAAGATCCAGGTCCCGGGCGGCGGCACGCTGGTGGAATACTTTGTGCGCCAACCGCCCGACGCATTGCGCGACTACGCCATCAAGTGGGATGGCGAGTGGCAGATCACCTACGAGACCTTCCGCGACATGGGCGCCGCCTATGCCGTGGGCCTGATCCTCATTTATCTGCTGGTGGTGGCACAGTTCGGCTCGTACCTCACGCCGCTGATCATCATGGCGCCCATACCGCTGACCATCATCGGCGTGATGCCGGGCCATGCCCTGCTGGGCGCGCAGTACACGGCCACCAGCATGATCGGCATGATCGCGCTGGCCGGCATCATCGTGCGCAATTCCATCCTGCTGGTGGATTTCATCAACCTGCAGGTGCGCGAGGGCGCGCCACTCAAGGAAGCCATCGTGCACTCGGCCATCACCCGGGCCCAGCCCATCGTGCTGACGGGGCTGGCGGCCATGATTGGCGCGTTCTTCATCCTCGATGACCCGATCTTCAATGGCCTGGCCATTTCGCTGATCTTTGGCATCTTTGTCTCCACCGTGCTCACGCTGGTGGTCATTCCCACGCTGTATTACGCGGCCTACCGCAAGCAGGTGCGCCACCCCGGCAACGGCCAGGACGCCGCACCCGTCTCTTCCGTTCCCCCCGCTGGCAGCAGCCCGACAGAGGCTGCGCCGCACTGATCTGCACGGATTCTCAACCAGGCACCACAGGAGACAGACCATGGCCCACATCGTCGTTATCGGAGCAGGCATCGGCGGAATGCCCGCCGCCTATGAGCTGCGCAACAAGCTGCCCTCGCAGCATCGCGTCACCGTGATCAGCGCGGTGGACTACTTCCATTTCGTGCCGTCCAATCCCTGGATCGCAGTGGGCTGGCGAAAACGCGACGATATCGTGCTGCAGATCGCTCCCCTGCTGCAGCGCAAGGGCATCGACTTCATTGCCAGCCCTGTTCAGACGATCGATGCAGCAGGCAATAGCCTGGCGCTCGCCAATGGCCAGACCGTGGCCTATGACCACCTGGTCATCACCACCGGCCCCCGGCTGGCCTTCGAGGAAGTTCCGGGCGCGGGCCCGATCGATGGCCACACGCACTCCATCTGCACGGTCGACCATGCCCAGCATTTCCGGGCCGACTACGAAAAGTTTCTCGCAAACCCCGGCCCCATGGTGATCGGCGCCATGCCCGGCGCCAGCTGCTTTGGCCCGGCGTATGAGTTCGCCTTCATCGTGTCGGCCGACCTGCGCAAGCGCAAGCTGCGCCACAAGGTGCCGATCACCTATGTCACCAGCGAGCCCTACATCGGCCACCTGGGCCTGGGCGGCGTGGGCGACAGCAAGAGCATGCTGGAGAGCGAGCTGCGCGGCCAGGACATCCACTGGATCACCAACGCCAAGACCACGCGCGTGGAAGACGGCAAGATGATGGTGGACCAGCTCGACGACCAGGGCAAGCTGCTCAAGCAGCACGAGCTGCCGTTCAAGCTTTCGATGATGCTGCCCGCTTTCAAGGGCGTGGATGCCGTGGCCGCCGTGCCCAACCTGTGCAACCCACGCGGTTTCGTGCTGATCGACGCACACCAGCGCAGCAAGGCCTACCCCAACATCTTTGCGGCGGGCGTGTGCGTGGCGATTCCGCCCGTGGAGGTGACCCCCGTGCCCACCGGCGCGCCCAAGACCGGCTACATGATCGAGACCATGGTCTCGGCCATCGTGCACAACATCGCGGCCGACCTGGAGGGCAAGCCTGCCACGGCCACCGCCACCTGGAACGCCATCTGCCTGGCCGACATGGGCGACACCGGCGCGGCCTTTGTGGCGCTGCCGCAGATTCCGCCGCGCAACGTCAACTGGTTCAGGAAGGGCAAATGGGTGCACCTGGGCAAGATCGCCTTCGAGAAATATTTCCTTGGCAAGATCAAGTCCGGCAACACCGACCCGGTCTACGAGAAATACGTGCTCAAGATCCTGGGCATCGAGCGCCTGCAGGAGCCAGCCGCTCCCCAATGAGTCCGCCGTCTTCTGCGGCTTTATTTCCATCATTCAACTACAGAGCTTCACCATGACTTCCTGGCAACTCGTTCGCATCATCGGCGGCTCTTTTATCTTGCTGTCGCTGGCCCTGGGCGTGGCCGGCAGCCCGATCTTCCACAGCGCCAACTGGCTGTGGTTCACGGCCTTTGTCGGCGCCAACCTGCTGCAAAGCGGTTTCACCCGGTGGTGCCTGATGGAAACCATCATGCGCAAGCTGGGCGCGGTGGCAGGCAACTGAACGGAGATCGCACCATGCGCATCAAGCCCCTGTGGGCCGCCTTGCTGACGCTGGGCATCACGGGCGCCCAGGCGGGCGACCTGCTGCAAGCCTGGCAGGCCGCGCGCCAGCACGACCCCGACATGGCCGTGGCGCAGGCCGCGCTGCGGGCCGGCCAGACGCGGCGCGACCAGGCCAGCGCGCTGTGGCGCCCCACGGTGGCCGCCACGGCCACGGGCGGCGCCATGGGCTCCCAGACCTCTGCCGGTGGTGCCTCGTTCTCTGCGCCGGGCCTGGGTACCTCGTCCCATGTGGGGTTCAATACCTCGGTGGACAACAGCCTGGGCGGGCGCTGGAGCGTGGGAGCGCGCATGCCGCTGTACAGCCCCGAACGCACGGCCCTGGGCCGCAAGCTTGGGCTGTCGGCCGACCTGGCCGATGTGCAATGGCAGGCCACCGAACAGGCCCTGATGCTGCAGACCGCCGAACGCTACTTTGCCGTGGCCCTGGCCCAGGATGCGCTGCGCCTGCTGCAGCGCCAGCAAGTGGCCGTGAACAAGGCGCTGGCAGAGGCGCAAGACCGCTTCCAGCTGGGCGACGCCCCCGTGACCGACACCCACGAAGCGGCCGCCCGCGCCCGCGCCATCGACGCACAGATGCTGGCCGCCGAAGTGGATCTGCAGATTGCCCAGCGCGCCCTGGCCAACACCACCGGCTGGCCGGCCGATGCCTTGCAGCTAGCGCCCGCCCCTGCCCTCTCTGCCACACAGGCCATGCCGGACCTGCCGCAATGGCTGGATCAGGCGCAAGCCCGCAACCCCGGCCTGCGCCAGCAAACCCTGGCTGTGGAAGTGGCGCGCCAGGATGTCGCCCAATACGCCCGGGGTGCGGGCACCACGGTGGACCTGGTGGCACAGGCCAGCCGCGAGCACCTGAGCGGCTCGGGCCGCTACGGCCAGGGCAGCAACACCGCCCAGCAGCACCTGGTGGGCGTGCAGATCACCGTGCCGCTGTACACCGGCGGCCAGCGCGGCGCACGCGAGCAAGAGCTGCTGCACCTGCAGGCCAAGGCCGAAGCCGAACTGGACCGCACCCGTCAGCAGGTGGCGCAGCAAACCCGTGCGGCCTGGCTGCGCCTGCAGGCGGGCCAGGCGCGCACCGGGGCACAGGACGCCGCCCTGCGTGCCAGCCTGGCCCGCCTGGACGCCACCCAGCTGGGCCGCCAGGTGGGTGACCGCACTACGCTGGATCTGCTCAATGCCCAGAACGACGCAGCCGCCGCCGAGCTGGCCCTGGCACAGCTGCGCACCTCCCTCATGCTGGAGCGCCTGCGCCTGCTGGCGCTGGCCGGGCAACTGGACGAGCACGCCCTGCACGCCGCCACCGTGGACGCTGCGGCAGCCAAGTAACCCCCTTCATCCCCTAAAGACGCCATGGAACCCAACGCATTCCCACAGCCCGCCCATTGCCTCGTGGTCGATGTCCGCTCGCCCGGCGAATTTGCCGCCGGCCATGTGGACGGCGCCATCAACCTGCCGCTGGACCGCCTGGACACCGACTGCGCGCAGGCCTTGCCCGACAAATCCACGCCCCTGGTGCTGTGCTGCCTGTCGGGCGCGCGCTCGGGCATGGCGGCGCAGTGGCTGCGCCAGCAGGGCTACGCGCAGGTGCTCAATGGCGGCTCGGTGGGCAACGTGTCGCTGCAGCTGCAGCGGCCCATCCGCCGCGGCTGAGGTTTTTCTTTTTCCCTTTCCAACTCCCATGCACCCCAAGGAACTGCCATGAAAACCGCCCACGACCTGGTGACCATTGCCAAGACCCGCGTCCAGGAAATCTCCGTGGACCAGGCCGAGCAGGCCATCCGCGACGCCGACGTGCTGATCGATGTGCGCGAGGCCGACGAATTCCAGGCCGGGCACCTGCCTGGCGCCATCCATGCCTCGCGCGGCCTGCTGGAGTTCAAGCTCAGCAGCACGCCGGCGCTCACATCGCGCGATCTCAAGGTGGTGCTGTACTGCAAGACCAGTGGCCGCGCCGCGCTGGCCGCATGCGCCATGCAGGACATGGGTTATCTGCAGGTGCAATCGATTGCCGGCGGGTTTGATGCCTGGCTGGCCGCTGGCAAACCCGTGGTGAAGCCCGTGACACCCTCTTTCGAGTAAGCCGGCGAAGCGGCTATTTGTCGCATCGCCTTTTCGCAAAGCGGCCCGCAGAGGGGGCTGCAGCAACCCCAAGCAAAGGAAAAATCATGAAGATCAATGTGGGAAGCCTTGACCGCGTCTTGCGCATCGTGGCAGGCCTGGTGCTGATCGCCCTGGCAGCCACCGGCACCGTGGGCTGGTGGGGCTGGCTGGGCGTGGTACCCCTGGCCACCGGCCTGTTCCGTTCCTGCCCTGCCTACTCCCTGCTGGGCATCAACACCTGCCCCCTGAAGAAATAACAGCGCGGACACAGCACAGGGGCAAGGCCCCGGCAGCGCTGTTTCCGATCCGTGGGCATTGCCCCTTTTTTTGATGGAAATTCCTTCATGAGCACGTTTGACCATGCCGGCCTGATACACCACATCAATGAAAACCTGGCGCCCTTCCGCAAGGCCCAGCCCGACGCCATGCGCGGGTTTGCGCAGCTGGCGCAGGCCTCCATGGCCGAAGGCGCGATCAGCGCCAAGCACAAGGAACTGATCGCCCTGGCCATTGGCGTGAGCCAGCATTGCTCGGGCTGCATCGGCTTTCATGTCAAGGCCCTGCTCAAGCTGGGCGCCACACGCGCCGAACTCGAAGAGATGCTGGCCGTGAGTGTTTACATGGGCGGCGGTCCGTCGCTGATGTACGCCGCCGAAGCCCTCAAGGCCTGGGACACCATGGCCGAAGGCCATGCCGCCTGAGTCCGCAGATGCTCGCGCATCGCGATGGGTGCGCGGGGTTCAGGCGCAAGCGCCCTGGGGTTGCGCATGCGCCTGCAGGTCATCCGTCTCGGTGGTGGTGGTGCGGTGGCCATTCAGGCCCAGCTTGGCCAGCAGTTGCACATCGGCATCCACATCGGGGTTGCCCGTCACCAGCAGCTTGTCGCCGTAAAAAATCGAGTTGGCTCCGGCCATGAAGCACAGGGCCTGCACGGCTTCACCCATCTGCTGGCGTCCCGCCGACAGGCGCACGCGGGCCTTGGGCATGGTGATGCGGGCCACGGCAATCACGCGCACGAAGTCGAACGGATCGACGGGTTCGCTGTCGGCCAGCGGCGTGCCGGGCACGCGCACCAGGCTGTTGATCGGCACCGATTCGGGGTACGGCTGCAGGTTGGCGAGCTGCGCAATCAGCCCCGCGCGGTGCACCGGCGCCTCACCCATGCCCACGATGCCGCCGCAACACACGCTGATGCCCGCGCTGCGCACATGCTGCAGGGTATCGAGCCGGTCCTGGTAGGCGCGGGTGCTGACCACGTCGGTGTAGTACTCGGGGGCCGTGTCGAGGTTGTGGTTGTAGTAATCGAGCCCCGCATCCTTCAAAGCCTGCGCCTGGTGCGATTCGAGCATGCCCAGCGTGGCGCAGGTCTGCAGGCCCAGGCCCTTCACGGCGCCGATCAGGGCGCTGACCTTTTCAATATCGCGGTCCTTGGGCGCGCGCCAGGCGGCGCCCATGCAAAAGCGCGTGGCGCCGGCGTCCTTGGCGGCCTGGGCGGCGCGCACCACTTCATCCACTTCCATCAGTTTTTCGGCCTTCACGCCGGTATCGAACTCGGCCGCCTGCGGGCAGTAGCCGCAGTTTTCGGGGCAGCCACCGGTTTTCACCGACAGCAACGTCGCCAGTTCGATGTCACCCGCAGGCCAGTGCTGGCGGTGCACCGTCTGCGCCTCAAACAGCAAATCCATCAAGGGTTTGTCGAGCAGGGCCTGGATGGCATCGACCGTCCAGGGGCCCTGGGCTGCAGCAGGGACTACGCGGCGGTGCAGCTGCAGGGGCTGGCTGGTGGAGGTGTTGGCGGTAGAGGGCATGTAGGGTCTTTCAGGGGCGGGGCAAATCAATGCGCGCGCAGAAGAAAAAATGTCTGCCAGTACCACTGGCACGACGGGTTTTGCTGGGGCGGACTTTACTTGGGCGGGCTGGGCTGGTCGGGCGAAGCGGGAATGAAGCCCAGGGCTTTCAATTCTTCGTCGCTCAGCTCCAGCTCGGTCAATTCAGGCTGGCGAGGCTCGATGCTGCGGCGCCGTTCATAGCTGGTCGGTGGGCCTTGCTCTTGCTGCCTTCTGTCTTGTCCGCTGCGTCGGTCGATATTCTGCCGTCGATCCATTTTCCCAATCCATCCATAGGTGTTTCACCAACCCGGGCGCGCGCGCCCGGCAGTGCTGCAGGGCCATACCTTAACCCAGTGCGGCAATCACCTCAGCCGGCGCCTGCACCAGCTCGATCAACACGCCCTCACCCGCAATCGGAAACTCGTCGTTGCTCTTGGGGTGCAGAAAACAGATGTCGTAGCCGGCCGCGCCCTTGCGCACGCCACCGGGTGCAAAGCGCACGCCCTGCGCGGTGAGCCACTCGACTGCGGCGGCCAGGTCGTCGATCCACAGGCCGATGTGGTTGAGCGGCGTGGTGTGCACGGCGGGTTTTTTGTCGATGTCGAGCGGCTGCATGATGTCCACTTCGACCTTGAAAGCGCCCTGGCCCATGGCCAGGATGTCTTCGTCTACGTTTTCACGCTCGCTCTGGAAGGTACCGGTCTGGGTGAGGCCCAGCATGTCCACCCAGAGGGATTTCATGCGCTGCTTGTCGGTGCCGCCAATGGCGACCTGCTGGATTCCCAGCACCCTGAAGGGGCGGGGTGTGATTGTGCTTGCCATGGAGAAATGCCCTTGAATACTCTGTTTTTGATAGCTTCCAGCGCTTTCCCATCAAGCGCCAGCAGCATATTTCACTGAAACTCCAGGATCACCTGGTCCACCGCCAGCGACTCGCCCTTGCCCGCAACGACCTTGCCCACCACGCCATCTTGCGCGGCAAAGAGGATGTTCTCCATCTTCATGGCTTCGATCACGGCCAGCTTTTCGCCGGCCTGCACCTTCTGGCCCGGCTGCACCGCCACATCGACCAGCAGGCCAGGCATGGGCGAGAGCAGGAACCGGGACAGATCGGGCGGCGCCTTGAACGGCATGAGCTGGTGCAGCCTGGCGCCCAGCTGCGACAGCACCAGCGCTTCGATCTGCGTGCCGTTGTGTGCAATGCGCAGCGCCAGCGGGTTCTTGCCCACACCGCGCTCCACCTGGGCCGTGAAGCCCATGCCATTGCACTGGCCCTGAACGCGGATTTGCCCCAGGGTTGCCGTGCTGCTGATCTGATAGCTTTTATCACCCACAGCGACTGCGCTGGAGCGCAATTTGCCTTCCATTTCGAAGTCGGTCACCACCACGTCGTGGTGCTGGTTTTTTCCTTCTGCACCCAGCGTGACCACCACAAACTCTTCGCCCACCTTCACCTCGTGCCCGGCCAGCTGGCCGCTGATGCCCGAGGCGCGCGCGCGGTAGCGGCGGTTCATGTAGGCGGCCAGGGCCACCAGAAACAGCGGATCGCTGTGGGGCACGTCTTCGGCCGCAAAGCCCTTGCCGTAGTTCTCGGCGATGAAGCCGGTGTTGAAGTCGCCCGTCACGAACTTCGGATGCGCCAGCAGCGCCGCCTGGAACGGGATGTTGCTGCTGATGCCCCGGATGACGAAGCCGTTGAGCGCGGCGCGCATCTTGGTGATGGCGTCGTCGCGGTCGCTGCCGTGCACGATGAGCTTGGCGATCATCGAGTCGTAGTACATGGGAATCTCGCCGCCTTCGTACACGCCCGTGTCCACGCGCACGCCCAGCTTCTTGCTGGTGTCGGACTGGAACATGCTCTCTTCGGGCGGCTGGAAGCGCACCAGGCGGCCGGTGGACGGCAGAAAGTTGCGAAACGGGTCTTCGGCATTGATGCGGCACTCGATGGCCCAGCCGTCGCGCTTCACGTCGGCTTGCGTGAGGGGCAGCTTCTCGCCAGCGGCCACGCGGATCATCAGTTCCACCAGGTCGAGGCCGGTGATGCATTCCGTCACCGGGTGCTCCACCTGCAGGCGGGTGTTCATCTCCAGGAAGTAGAAGTCCTGGTCCTTGCCGACCACGAACTCCACCGTACCGGCGCTCTGGTACTTCACCGCCTTGGCCAGCTGCACGGCCTGCTCGCCCATGGCCTTGCGGGTGGCATCGCTGATGAAGGGCGAAGGCGCCTCTTCGATCACCTTCTGGTGGCGGCGCTGGATGGAGCATTCGCGCTCATTCAGATAGATCACATTGCCGTGGCTGTCGCCCAGCACCTGGATCTCGATGTGGCGCGGCTCCTGCACGAATTTCTCGATGAAGATGCGGTCGTCGCCGAAGCTGTTGCGTGCCTCGTTCTGGCAGGAAGCGAAACCCTCGAACGCCTCCTTGTCGTTGAATGCCACGCGCAAACCCTTGCCGCCGCCGCCGGCGCTGGCCTTGATCATCACGGGGTAGCCAATGCCCTTGGCGATCTCCACGGCCTGCTCCGGGCCACTGATGGCGTCGTTGTAACCGGGAATGGTGTTGACCTTGGCCTCGTTGGCGAGCTTCTTGGACGCAATCTTGTCGCCCATGGCGGCAATGGAATGCGCCTTGGGTCCGATGAAGGCAATGCCCTCGTCTTCGCAGCGCTTGGCAAAGGCTTCGTTTTCCGAGAGGAAGCCATAGCCCGGGTGCACGGCCTGCGCGCCGGTCTGCTTGCAGGCGGCAATGATCTTGTCGGCCAGCAGGTAGGACTCACGCGAAGGCGCCGCGCCGATGTGCACGGCCTCGTCGGCCAGCTTGACGTGGCGGGCTTCCTTGTCGGCGTCGGAATAGACGGCGACGGTGGCGATGCCCATTTTCTTGGCGGTGGCGATCACCCGGCAAGCAATCTCGCCGCGGTTCGCAATCAGGATTTTGGTGAACATGTTGTGTCTCTTTCCAAGGGCTCTTACCCGAAACGTATGGGGTTAGGTGCTGGCACAGCCCAGCGAAGCGGTTGGGGCTAGGCGCCAGACCGCAGCCAGTAGCAGCGCTACGACAAGGTCTGGCAACGACGCCCCAAGGGCTGTGGCAGTGCCGCTCAAAGGGGGATGTTGCCGTGCTTGCGCCATGGGTTTTCCAGCTTCTTGTCGCGCAGCATGACCAGACTGCGGCAGATGCGCTTGCGCGTTTCGTGCGGCAGGATCACATCGTCGATGAAGCCGCGCGCGCCGGCGACAAACGGGTTGGCAAAGCGCTCCTTGTACTCGGCCTCGCGGGCGGCGAGCTTCACAGGGTCGTTCTTGTCCTCGCGGAAGATGATTTCCACCGCGCCCTTGGCGCCCATCACCGCAATCTCGGCGTTGGGCCAGGCGAAGTTGACGTCGCCACGCAGGTGCTTGGAGCTCATCACGTCGTACGCGCCGCCGTAGGCCTTGCGGGTGATGACGGTGATCTTGGGCACGGTGCACTCGGCGTACGCGTAGAGCAGCTTGGCGCCGTGCTTGATGATGCCGCCGTACTCCTGGCTGGTGCCGGGCATGAAGCCGGGCACGTCCACGAACGTGACCACGGGAATGTTGAATGCGTCGCAGAAACGCACGAAGCGCGCGGCCTTGATGCTCGACTTGATGTCCAGGCAACCGGCCAGCACCAGCGGCTGGTTGGCCACGATGCCCACGGTCTGGCCTTCCATGCGGGCAAAGCCGATGATGATGTTCTTGGCGTATTCGGGCTGCAGCTCGAAGAAGTCGCCGTCGTCCACCGTCTTGAGGATCAGCTCCTTCATGTCGTAGGGCTTGTTGGCGTTGTCGGGCACCAGGGTGTCCAGGCTCAGGTCCATGCGGTCGGCCGGGTCGTTGCTGGGGCGCACCGGGGCCTTCTCGCGGTTGTTGAGCGGCAGGTAGTTGTACAGGCGGCGCAGCATCATCAGCGCCTCCACGTCGTTCTCGAACGCCATGTCGGCCACACCGCTCTTGGTGGTGTGCGTCACGGCGCCGCCCAGTTCTTCGGCCGTCACTTCTTCGTGCGTCACGGTCTTCACCACGTCGGGGCCGGTCACAAACATGTACGAGCTGTCTTTCACCATGAAGATGAAGTCCGTCATGGCGGGCGAATACACGGCCCCGCCGGCGCTGGGGCCCATGATCATGCTGATCTGCGGAATCACGCCGCTGGCCAGCACGTTTTTCTGGAACACATCGGCATAGCCGCCCAGGCTGGCCACGCCTTCCTGGATGCGGGCGCCACCCGAGTCGTTGAGGCCGATGACCGGCGCGCCGACCTTCATGGCCTGGTCCATCACCTTGCAGATCTTCTCGGCGTGCGTTTCGGAGAGTGCCCCGCCGAATACGGTGAAGTCCTGGCTGAACACGAACACCAGGCGGCCGTTGATCATGCCGTAACCCGTCACCACGCCGTCGCCCGGAATCTTGTTGCCTTCCATGCCGAAATCGGTGCAGCGGTGCTCGACGAACATGTCCCATTCCTCGAACGTGCCGTCGTCCAGCAGCAACTCGATGCGCTCGCGCGCGGTGAGCTTGCCCTTGGCGTGCTGCGCATCGATGCGCTTTTGCCCGCCGCCCAGTCGTGCCAGCGCACGCTTTTTCTCCAGTTGATCCAGGATGTCTTGCATGGTCGTCCTTTGGTGAATTCGGTTGTTTGCTACTTATTTGGTGGCTACTGGCGATTGACTGGATTGCGCCAGCAGCAGATTTCTTGCCGCGGTGGAAGCCGCGATGCGCCCCGCGGCCACATCGGCTTGCAGCTGGGGCAGCAGCTCCTTGACCTGGGGGTGCTGGCGAAACGCAAGCTTGAGGCCGGCGTCGATGCGCTCCCACATCCAGGCCAGCGCCTGCTTTTCGCGCCGCGCGGCCAGGCGGCCATTGGCGGTCTGCAGCTGGCGAAACTGCGTGACAGCGGCCCAGAAGGCATCCACGCCCTGTCCCAGCAGCGCGCTGATCTGCACAACCCTGGGGTGCCACAGGGTTTCATTGTGGTGCGCGTTTTCGGGGTTGCCGTGCTGGCCCAAGAGGCGCAGGCTCGACGTGATCTGCGCCTCGGCGCGGGTGGCGGCGTTCTTGTCGATGTCGGCCTTGTTGATGACCACGAGGTCGGCGATTTCCATCACGCCCTTCTTGATGGCCTGCAGGTCGTCGCCCGCGTTGGGCAGCTGCAGCAGCACGAACATGTCGGTCATGCCGTTCACCGCGATCTCGCTCTGGCCCACGCCCACGGTTTCGATAATCACCACGTCGTAGCCGGCCGCCTCGCAGACCAGCATGGCCTCGCGCGTTTTCTCGGCCACCCCGCCCAGCGTCCCGCTGCTGGGGCTGGGGCGGATGTAGGCCTTGTCATGCACCGAAAGGTGCTCCATGCGCGTCTTGTCGCCCAGGATGGAGCCGCCCGAGACGGTGCTGGAGGGGTCGATGGTGAGTACCGCCACGCGATGGCCTTGCCCAATCAGATACAGGCCCAGCGCCTCGATGAAGGTGGATTTGCCCACGCCGGGCACGCCGCTGATGCCGAGGCGAAACGCCTTGCCGGTGTGGGGCAGCAGCTGCGTGAGCAGGGTGTCGCCCTGCGCGCGGTGGTCTGGCCGCGTGGATTCGAGCAGGGTGATGGCCTTGGACATGGCGCGGCGCTGCACCGCAGCCGTGCCATGCACCACCCCATCGAGAAGCGCCGCAGGGGTCACGCCACCGCCTTGCGAATCTGCTCCAGCACATCCTTCGCGCTGGCCGGAATCGGCGTGCCCGGGCCATATACGCCCTTCACGCCCGACTCGTACAGGAAGTCATAGTCCTGCGCGGGGATCACCCCGCCCACAAACACGATGATGTCGTCCGCGCCCTGGTCTTTGAGCGACTGGATGATGGCGGGCACCAGTGTCTTGTGACCGGCGGCCAGGGTGCTCACGCCCACGGCGTGCACGTCGTTTTCAATGGCCTGGCGGGCGCATTCCTCGGGCGTCTGGAACAGCGGCCCCATGTCCACGTCAAAGCCCAGGTCGGCAAACGCGGTGGCCACCACTTTGGCGCCCCGGTCGTGTCCGTCCTGGCCCAGCTTGGCAATCATCACGCGGGGGCGGCGGCCTTGCTCTTCGGCAAAGGCGTTGATTTCGGTCTTGAGTTTGTCCCAGCCCTCGGCCGAGTCGTAGGCAGCTGCGTACACACCGGTCACCTTTTGTGTATCGGCGCGGTGGCGCCCAAAAACTTTCTCCAGCGCGTCGCTCACCTCGCCTACTGTGGCGCGCAAGCGCACGGCCTGGATCGACAGGTCGAGCAGATTGCCTTCGCCACTCTCGGCGGCTGCCGTCAGCGCGTCCAATGCCGCCTGCACCTTGGCTGCGTCACGGGTGGCGCGGATCTGCTGCAGACGGGCGATCTGGCCATCGCGCACTTTCACGTTGTCGATTTCCAGAATATCGACCTTGTCTTCCTTGGCCAGCTTGTACTTGTTGACGCCAACAATCACATCCTTGCCGCTGTCGATGCGGGCTTGCTTCTCGGCGGCAGCGGCTTCGATCTTGAGCTTGGCCCAGCCGCTGTCCACCGCCTGGGTCATGCCGCCCATGGCCTCGACTTCTTCGATGATCTTCCAGGCAGCGTCCATCATGTCCTGGGTCAGCTTTTCCATCATGTAGCTGCCAGCCCAGGGGTCGATCACGTTGGTGATGTGGGTTTCTTCCTGGATGATGAGCTGCGTGTTGCGTGCGATGCGGGCGCTGAACTCGGTGGGCAGGGCGATGGCTTCATCGAGCGCGTTGGTGTGCAGGCTCTGCGTGCCGCCAAACACGGCCGCCATGGCTTCGATGGTCGTGCGCACCACGTTGTTGTAGGGGTCTTGCTCGGTGAGCGACCAGCCAGACGTCTGGCAGTGGGTGCGCAGCATCAGGCTCTTGGGGTTCTTGGCACCAGTCTCTTTCATGATGCGGCACCACAAGAGGCGCGCGGCGCGCATCTTAGCCACTTCCAAATAGAAGTTCATGCCGATGGCCCAGAAGAAGGAGAGGCGCCCGGCGAAATCGTCCACATCCAGACCCGAGGCCATGGCGGTCTTCACGTATTCCTTGCCGTCGGCCAGGGTGAAAGCCAGCTCCAGCGCCTGATTCGCCCCGGCTTCCTGCATGTGGTAGCCCGAGATCGAGATCGAATTGAACTTGGGCATGTTCTTGGCCGTGTAGCCAATGATGTCGCCAATGATCCGCATGCTCGGCTTGGGCGGATAGATGTAGGTGTTGCGCACCATGAACTCTTTCAGAATGTCGTTCTGAATGGTTCCGCTCAGCTTGTCTTGCGAGACGCCCTGTTCTTCCGCCGCCACCACGTAGCCTGCCAGCACGGGCAGCACGGCGCCGTTCATGGTCATGGAGACCGATACCTTGTCGAGCGGGATCTGGTCGAACAGGATCTTCATGTCCTCGACCGAATCAATCGCCACACCGGCCTTGCCCACATCGCCCGTCACGCGCGGGTGGTCGCTGTCGTAGCCCCGGTGGGTGGCCAGGTCAAACGCCACCGACACGCCCTGGCCGCCAGCAGCCAGGGCCTTGCGGTAGAAGGCATTGGATTCTTCGGCGGTGGAGAAACCTGCGTACTGGCGGATCGTCCAGGGGCGCACGGCATACATGGTGGCCTGGGGGCCGCGCAGATAGGGCTCAAAGCCGGGCAAGGTGTTGGCATACGGCAGGCTGGCCGTGTCTTCGGCGGTGTACAGCGGCTTGACGGTGATGCCATCGGGCGTGATCCAGTTCAGGGCATTCACATCGCCACCAGGGGCCGATTTGGCAGCAGCCTTGGCCCAGGCCTCCAGCGAAGCGGCAGCGAACTCGGGCGCGTTGTTGTGGGGTTTGTCACTCATGGCGAAGGCTTCTCCGAAGATGGCGTTGGACGGTCTCAGGGCATGCCCCGATGTGGCGGCGAGTTTACATCATTCATAATTATTCATTCAAAATATTATTGTCCGCTTACAATCCGTCCCATGTCTGCCCTCACCCTCACGCCCCGCGCCCTGTATGTCGAAGTGGCGGAGCAATTGCGCCAGCGCATCTTCCGCCGCGAGCTGGAGCCCGGCAGCTGGATCGACGAACTGAAGATTGCCGAAGAGTTCGGCATCAGCCGCACGCCGCTGCGCGAGGCGCTGAAAGTGCTGGCCGCCGAAGGCCTGGTCACGATGAAGGTGCGCCGTGGCGCCTATGTGACCGAGATGAGCGAAAAAGACCTGCGCGACGTGTACCACCTGCTCAGCCTGCTGGAGAGCGACGCCGCCGGCGTGGTGGCCACCAGGGCGACCGCCGCCCAATTGCAGACGCTGCAGGATCTGCACACCGAACTGGAAGCCGCCGCCGGTGAGCGCGAGCGATTTTTTGCCGTGAACGAGCGCTTTCACATGCTGCTGCTGGAACTGGCCGACAACCGCTGGCGCAGCCAGATGGTGGCCGACCTGCGCAAGGTGATGAAGCTCAACCGCCACAACTCGCTGCTCAAGCAGGGGCGCATCGAGGATTCGCTGAACGAGCACCGCGCCATCCTAGCGGCCATGGTGGCGCGCGATGCGCAGAAAACCATCCAGGCCATGCAGGCGCACTTTGCCCAGGGGCTGGAAGCCGCGGCCTGAGCATGGCCATCGCCGCGCCTGTGGGGGCGGGAGTCACCGCATCTGAAACAGCTCCTGGTGGAAGCGGGATGCGGGCAGTCCCATGGCGATCAGGTCTTTTTTCAGCGACCGACCGAAAGGCGCAGGGCCGCAAAACCAGACATCGGCATCGCGCCATTCGGGCACCAGCCCGGTCAGGCGCGCCGCGTTGAGCTGGCCATCCCTCTCGCTCCACAGCACATGCAGGCGCACCCCGGCGGCCTCGGCGTCGCGGGTCATCAGGCCGATGGCGTGATCGTCATACACCGCCGTGGGGTGGAACAGATCGACGCTCTTGCCATCGGGCTGCGCCGCCAGCGCCTTCATGCGGGCAATGAAGGGCGTGATGCCAATGCCGGCGCCCACCCAGATCTGCCGCTTTTGCGCGCCCTGGAAATTGAACCGGCCGTAAGGCCCTTCGAGCTGGACCACATCGCCCACCCGCAGGCGCTTTCCCAGCGTGCGGGTGTAGTCGCCCAGCGCCTTGATGATGAAGGTGATGTGGCCGTTGCCCGTCCACGCCGATGAGATGGTGTAAGGGTGCGGCCCCTCGTCCTCGTGCAGGGTGACAAAGGCGAACTGGCCAGACTTGTGCCCCGCCCAGCGGCCCTTGCACAGAATGTCCACCGCCACCACATTCAGCGATTCGTGGCGCCGGATGGCAGCCACCTCCCCCACCACCTGCCGGCCCACCGCCACGCGCCGAAATAGGACCATCAGGGCCGCCACCGTGCCCGCGGCCATCAGCACCGCCAGCACCGGACCCATCACGCCGCCCCAGTAGTCAAACTTGAGCAAGACCACCGAGTGCCACACCAGCGCCAGATAGGCCACGGCCAGCAGGCGGTGTGTCTTGAAGAAATACCGGTAGGGAAACCGCTTGACCAGCGCCAGCACCATCAGCAGCGCCGCTGCATAGAAGGCCCACTCGCCCATGCTCTCGGCCAGGCCGCGCTGGCCCAGAAAGAACTGCTGGATGGGCGCATCCAGCAGTTCGGGGCGCGGGCCGCGTCGGGGGCGCTGCAGCCAGCCCCAGCCCACCGCCCACTTGGTGCCCTGGGCCAGCAGCCAGTGGGCCACCGAAATCACCAAGCCCGAGATACCCAACCACTTGTGCAGGCGGTACATCTTGTCCAGGCCGCCCAGGTAGGGTTCGAACACCACCGGGCGCACGGCCAGCACCATGGCCACACTCATGACACCAATGCACAGCACCCCGCTGTACTGCATCAGTACCGCCCGCCAGGCGAAGAAATTGGCAGGCGCCGACCAGGTCATCAGTTCGGCCAACAGCCACAGCCCCGTCAAGAGGCAAAGAAAGGCCCCGAAAAAACGTTGAATGTTGCGCATTGCCCCTCTCCAGAATATGTTTTCACTGTAGGCGCTCTGCGTGAAGCGGTGTTGATGCAGACATATCTGCCCGGTAAATGCAGGCACTGGGCACCGCCGCGCACCGGCAAGTCTGGCCCGTCGCGCGCTACCCGCACCACGGTGGCGCACCGCCAAGCGGCCTCTGCACCGCAGTCGGTATGATGATTCGGGTTTTCCCGCAGCCATGCACCCCAGCGGCATGCCCGCGCACCAATCCACGCCTGATGACCTCTTCTTCGCCCGATCTCGCCAGCGTCGAAACGCTACCCCAGCTTCTTGCTTACCGCACTGCCCGCACCCCCGACGCCGAAGCCTACCGCGCGTTCGACCCCGCCACCCATACCTGGATCCGCCTGACCTGGAGGCAAACCGCACAGCGCGTGGCGCAGTGGTCACGGGCCCTGGCGGCCCTGCAACTGCCTGCCGCCGCCCGTGTGGCCATCTTGCTGCCCAACGGCCTGAACGCCATGTGCGCCGACCAGTCCACGCTGGCCACAGGCTGCGTGCCGGTGCCCCTGCACGCCATCGACAACCCCGGCAGCATTGCCTATATCGTGGCCGACTGCGAGGCCTCGCTGCTCATCGTGGGCCAGGCAGCGCAGTGGGAGAAGATCCGGGACGTTGGCACCGCGTTTCCGGCGCTACGCGCCGTGGTGGTGACCGACGAAGATGCCACGTTTGCTCCCTCTGCCGCCACCGCCGATGGCCCCGCCGTGGGCTCGCTGGCGCAATGGCTGGCCGGTGCGGAGCTGGCCGCCAAGGCGCCGCCCCCCACGCCGCCCGGCCCTGCGGACCTGGCCGCCCTGGTCTATACCTCGGGCACCACCGGCAAACCCAAGGGCGTGATGCTCACGCACCGCAACGTGGTCAGCGACGTGAAGGCGGTGCTGGAACGCATCGCCCCCACAGTGGACGACATTTTTTTGTCGTTCCTGCCGCTCTCGCACACCTTTGAACGCACAGGCGGTTACTACCTGCCGATTGCCGCGGGCAGCTGCGTGGCCTATGCACGCTCGGTGCCCCTGCTGGTCGAAGACCTGAAAACCGTGCGCCCCACGGTGCTGGTGTCGGTCCCACGCATCTATGAACGCATCCACGCCAGGCTGCTCGAAAAACTGTCGCCCACGCCCTGGAAAATGCAGCTGTATGAAGCCGCGCAGCACAAGGGCTGGGCACGGTTCTGTGCCGCCCAGGGACTGCCGGCGCCAACGCCGGACGCCGGCAGCCAGTCCGCCGGATGGATGGCCGCCCTGCCTTGGCCCCTGCTGCAGGCCCTGGTGGCCAAGCCGCTGCTGGCGCAGTTTGGCGGCCGCGTGCGCGTGGCCGTGAGTGGCGGCGCACCGCTGTCACCCACCATTGCCAAATGCTTTCTGGGCCTGGGCCTGCCCCTGGTGCAGGGCTACGGCATGACCGAGACCGCACCCGTGGTATCGGTCAATTCGCTCGACGACAACGACCCCGCCTGCGTGGGCCGCGCCCTGCCCGGCGTGGAGGTGCGCATTGGCGACAACCGCGAGCTGCAGGTGCGCGGCCCCATCGTCATGCAGGGCTACTGGAAACGCCCCGAAGACACCGCCAGGGTTTTGAGCCCCGATGGTTGGCTGGGCACAGGTGACCAGGCAGAGATCGTGGAGGGCCGCATCACCATCAAGGGCCGCATCAAGGAAATCATCGTCACCTCCACCGGCGAAAAAGTGCCCCCGGCCGACCTGGAGCTGGCGCTGCTGGCCGACCCGCTGCTGGAACAGGCCTTTGTGGTGGGCGAGAACCGCCCCTTCATCGCCTGCGTGGCGGTGCTCAAGCAAGATGAATGGCAGCGCCTTGCTGCCGACCTGGGCCTGAACCCGCACGACACCGGCAGCCGGAACCACGCCAGCGTGCACCGGGCCGTGCTGGCGCGCATGGAGAAAAACACCGCCAGCTTCCCCCGCTACGCCGTGCCACGCGCGGTGCACCTGACGCTCACGCCCTGGACGATTGAAAACACCTTCATGACGCCAACGCTCAAGCTCAAGCGCAACAACCTGGTGGTGCATTTCGCCGAAGCCATCGAGGGCATGTACCAGAAATTCGGATCGCGCTGACAGCGGCCATCAAATTTGATAGCTGCCAGTGCTCATGGATAAAGCACTGGCGATCGTTTTGATGCATAACCCTCATCAGGCACCCACGCGGCACCGGTGGGATAATCACGGCTTTTCATCTGCACATCTGCAGCTTTGCCAGGGCATGGTGTCCTGCCAAGCGCCGCTGCAACCCCCCTTCCCCTGCTGTCTTGACTGTGGAACCCACACTGAGCCCCTGGCGCATGTCCGTTGCGCCGATGATGGATTGGTCTGACCGCCACTGCCGCTATCTGCACCGGCTGCTGAGCCGGCACACGCTGCTGTACACCGAGATGGTGACCACGGGCGCGCTGGTGCATGGCGATGTACAGCGCCATCTGCGCTTCAACGCCGAAGAGCACCCCGTGGCGCTGCAGCTGGGCGGCAGCGAGCCCGCCGATCTGGCGCATTGCGCGCGGCTGGGCGAACAGTGGGGCTATGACGAGATCAACCTCAACTGCGGCTGTCCCAGCGAGCGTGTGCAGCGCGGGGCCTTTGGCGCCTGCCTGATGAACGAACCCCAGCTGGTGGCCGACTGCGTGAAGGCCATGGTGGACGTGGTGCAGGTGCCCGTTACCGTCAAGCACCGCATCGGCATCGACAAGGACGAGAGCTACGGCTTCGTGCGCGACTTCGTGGGCACCGTGGCTGCTGCGGGGTGCACGGTGTTCATCGTGCATGCGCGCAATGCCTGGCTCAAAGGCCTGTCGCCCAAGGAGAACCGCGAAGTGCCACCGCTGCGCTACGAGGTGGTGCGCCAGCTCAAGGCCGATTTTCCACACCTGACCTTTGCCATCAATGGCGGCCTGAACACCGATGCGGCCGTGCAGGAGCAGCTGGCGGGGCTTGATGGCGTGATGGTGGGCCGCGAGGCGTATCACAACCCCTGGTGGCTGGCGCGCTGGGATGCGCTGTACTACGGCGCCCCGCAAAGCACGCTCACCCGCGAGGACGTGGAGGCCGCCATGGTGGACTACATGGCGCGCGAGGCCGCTGCGCATGGCACGCCCTGGGCCAGCATCGCCCGGCACATGCTGGGCCTGCGCCATGGGCTGGCAGGCTCACGCCGCTGGCGCCAGGTGTGGAGCGACCACCGCCTCAAGGGCCTGCCGCCGCACGAAGTGATGGCACTGGCGCACGCCAGCCCGGTCGAGGCCTGATCCCGCGCACCTGGAACCTGTTCCTACACGCCGCCCAGCTGGCGCGCAAGCCATCCTTGCAGAGGTTCTGGCCGGGAAAACAGGTAACCCTGCAGGCAGTCGCAATGGCTGCTGACCAGAAAGTCGGCCTGGGCGCGTGTTTCCACGCCCTCGGCCACCACGCGCAGCTTGAGGTGCCTTGCCACCGAAATGATGGACTGTACGATGGCGGTGTCGCTCGGGTCGTCGGGGGTGTCCTGCACAAAGCTCTTGTCGATCTTCAGCTCGAACAGGGGCAGGCGCTTGAGGTAGGCCAGGCTGGAATAGCCGGTGCCAAAGTCGTCGATCGAGAAGCGCACGCCGAGCTGGCCCAGCTCGGTCATGCGGGCGATGGTGTCGTCGAGGTGTTCGATCAGCAGGCTTTCGGTGACTTCCAGAATGAGCTGGGCCGCAGGGGCGCCAGTCTGCGCGAGCACGTCGCGCACGCGCTCAACGAAGTCGTCCTGGCGGAACTGGCGCTCGCTCACGTTGACCGATATCGAAAGATCCTGCCCCGCTGCGTGCAGGCGTGCCAGCGTCTCGCAGGCTTGCAGGATCATCCAGTCGCCCAGGCGCAGTATCAGCCCTGAGGATTCCGCCACCGGAATGAAGCGGCTGGGCGGCACGTTGCCCCGCACCGGGTGGTTCCAGCGCATGAGCAGCTCGCCGCCGACCACCGCGCCCGACGCGTCCACCTGCGACTGCACGAAGGCTGCCAGCTGGCCTTCGGTGCTGGCTTTTTTCAGGTCCTGCTCCAGCGCCAGGCGCTCCTGCACGTCGGCCTGCATGTCAGCTTCATAAAAGCGGATGCGGTTGCGCCCCAGATCCTTGGCACGGTACATGGCGGTGTCGGCCTCGCGCAGCAGGTCCTCGACCTCCTCACCGCGCTTGGGAAAAAGGGTGATGCCAATGCTGCCCGTGCTGCTGTACAGGTGGGTGTCTATGGTGTAGGGCGCCTCCAGCGCCCTGCGCACGGCCTCGGCCGCCAGCAGGGCGCTGCGCCCGGCGGATTCCATGTCGGTCGCTATGCCGTTGACGAGCATCACGAACTCGTCCCCCCCCGTGCGCGCGACGGTGTCGCCGGGACGCAGCAACTGCGTGAGGCGCTGCGCCACCTGCTTGAGCAGCTCATCTCCCAGCGAATGTCCGCGGGCGTCGTTGATCTGCTTGAAGTCGTCCAGATCGATGTACAACAAGCCCCCCACCTGCCCCGATTTGCGTGCCGAGGCCAGGGCATGGTCCATGCGGTCCAGCAGCATGCGGCGGTTGGGAAGGCCGGTCAGTGCGTCAAAGTAAGCGAGCTGGTGCGTGCGGGCTTCGGCCAGCTTGCGTTGCGTGATGTCGCGGGACAAGGCGATGAAACGTGGCTCCTGCCCCGGTGTGGTGCTTTCCTTGCGGGCGATGGACAGCTCGAACCAGTGGGTCTGGTGCCCCAGCTCGAGGTGGTACTGGTGGCCGGTCGAATAGCCCGTGTCGTGGGCCGCCTGCAGTGCCACCCGCCACCCTGCAGCCGCTTCGGGCGGCAGGAACTCCTCCATCTTCCGGCCCAGAAACATCTCGGGTGGTGCAACCAATTGCGCCGAATGCGCCGCGCGGTAGTGGTGGATGTACCCATCCAGCCCCACCTCGAACAACAGGTCGGGAACAGCGTTGAGGATGCTTTCCAGGTCGTCTCGGGTGCTGCGCAGCGCCTGCGTCATGCTGCGGGCCAGCCCCATGGCACGCTCGCGGCCCGTAACCGTCACCCAGATCAGTCCGCCCACCAGCAGACTCAGGGCAGCGCCCATGGCGGCAAACAGGCCGTTGTCCGGGTCTTCAAAGCGCTGCTCGAAAGCCGGCAGCGGCTGCATCACCAGTGTCCAGGTGCGCCCACCCAGCGCCATTGTGCGGCTAGCACGCAGGCCCGGCGGCGCGCCTTCCGGAGCGGCAGGGAGGTTCGCGCGCCCGTGCAGCAGACCGCCCCCGGCCTGCGGGTTGCCGTCGTAGATGGCAAGATCGATGTCCGAGTCCAGCTGCTGCGCCATCCCCCGCAGCAGCTCGGACATGCGAAAAGGGGCCGACACCCAGCCCACGATGCCACGCCGGCGGCCTTCGACCGAGGCCAGGTCGGCATCCCCTTGGTAGATGGGCAGGTACATGACCAGCCCGGTGACGGCATCGCGGCCCACATCCTGCTGCAGCTGGAGCCGGGAGGTCAGCGCCAGTTGTCCGGTGTCGCGTGCACGGTCCAGCGCCTCCCGGGCAGCCGGCACGGTGGAGATATCAAACCCCAGCACCTTGAGGTTGTCGCTGGACTGGGGCTCGATGTGGGTGAGGGGTGTGTAGCGTGCGCGTGCGCCCGCCGGATGCACGGTGTAGGAAGAAGAGCCGCGTGCGCGGATTTGCGCCGTATGGACGCCCAACTGGTCGGCCGGCAAGTCCAGCGCATACGCCAGGCCCTGCAGACCGGGTCGGCTTTCCGACAGGCGCAGCGCCCCCACATAAGCTTGGAACTCGTCGCGATCGATGTCATTGGAGCCGTCGTAGTAGCCCTTGACACCACGCAACAGCAACTCGTAGGTGGCCATCCGGTCCTTGAGGCTGTCCACGATGCGGGCCACCGAGGCGGTAAACGCCTGCTGCCTTTTGGCCCCCGCCTCCCGCTCGGCGGCCTGCCAATACAGGAACGTGAGCCCCAGCAAAAAAATCGCCAGCACCGGGCCCAACAGTGCAAGCAGATGCCAGCGGCCTTCGGTGTCGGGTAGCTTGCCGGGCTGGTGGGGCTGACTCATGGATCTAAAAATGGGTGGTTGTAATGCACGACAGGCCGTCCGCTGATTCCCGTGGCGCGCACACGCCCAAACTGCCTGGCGCCATTATGGGCAAGCTGACAGTTCGCGGCCCTAGGTATTTGTCTGCGCCCCGCGAATTGCCCCTGCCCTGTGGCGATATGCAAACAAGGCAACAGATCCGCCCCCCCGACAGCCACACAGGGCATGCGGGCCTTACGATCCGGGGTACAGGTGCATTCGAAAGCCCCCTATGCCGTCGCTTGACTTTGAACGGGAAGAAGCCCGCTTCCATACCTTCCATGCGCAGAATCTGCCCCGTTTGCAGGAGGCCTGCGCGTCCTTCGTCGCCCTGCTCACGGCCTTGCTGCCCCCCTCAGGGCAGGTGGATGTGTCCAAGATCGAGGGGCGCGTGAAGGACAAGGAAGAGTCCATCCGTAAATTCACACGCAAGTACCGGCCGATGCTGGAAGAAGCCAACCAGCCCTATGAGATTGCCCCCTACATCACCGACCTGATCGGGGTGCGCGTGGTTTGCCTGTATGAAGACGAGATCGACAAGGTGGCCCGCCTCGTGCGCTCGCACTTTGACGTGATGGATGTCACCGACAAGGTGGCGGCCGTGGAAGGCACCGAGGCCTCGTTTGGCTACAAGGGCCTGCACCTGGACCTGCGGCTCAACGCTGCCCGGCGGGCATTGCCCGAGCATGCCGCCTGCGCGGACCATGCTTTCGAGTTGCAGGTGCGCACCATCATCCAGGACTCGTGGAGCGTGCTGGACCACAAGATCAAGTACAAGAAATCGATTCCTGGCCAGCTCAAGCGCCGCATCAATGTGCTGTCGGCGCTGTTCGAGCTGGCCGACCGCGAGTTTCGCCAGATCCGCGACGCCACCGCAGCCGAGTTGCTGGAGGCGCCCGACGAAACCGCCGAAGTCCTGCCGGAGGCCGGAGCGCAGGTGGCAGACAAGGTAGCGCCCCCCGGCAGCGAGCTCAACGCCTTCACCTTCCTCAAGATTGCCAACCACTTCTTCAAGGATTTCGAGTTCGAACCCTACAAGGTGGACAGTTTCGTGGACGACATCCAGAGCTGGTCGCCCCGCATGACGCGCGCGCGTTTCAATGCGCTGCTGCGTGAAACCATTGCCGTGGTCAAGCGCTACAAGCTGCACTTTGAAGAACAGAACCCGCAGGGAAGCTTCAACCCCTACACCGTGATCCGCCACTGCCTGTACCTCAGTAACAGCACCGCGTTCCGCCCGGCCCTGCGCAACGTGGCGCGGGAAAGCTTCGAAGCCTGGCTGCAGGAGCACGGAAGCCCTTGAGCCAGGCAAAGACAGCAGCGCGCCCCGGCGCCACCAGGTTGCATGCGAAAAAACCAGAATAAAATTGCTGTCGGCAATTAACAGCATTGCACATAAAGCTATAGTTTTTATAGCATCAGAGACAAAGAAAACAGGCCATTCCCCCATGTCACCGGCTTGTCGCCCAGGTGACTCCGGATTGGTGGTTTCACTCCAGACACTCGTAACGAGTTGCTGTTATATTGCACTGCAACATAACGGAGTTTCACCCCATGCTCTATCAGATCTACGAAACCCAACGCTCCCTGATGGAGCCCTTTGCCGAATTTGCCCAAGCGGCCTCCAAGCTGTACAGCCACCCCTCCTCTTTCCTGAGCCAAATGCCGCTCGCGCAGCGCGTTTCTGCCGGCTACGACCTGCTCTACCGCCTGGGCAAGGGCTATGAAAAACCGGATTTCGACATCCCCACGGTGGATGTGGACGGCGTTGGCGTGGCCATCCATGAGCGCGTCGAGATCAACAAGCCCTTTTGCGAACTGCGCCGCTTCAAGCGCTTCTCGGACAATCCGGCCACGCTGATCAAGCTCAAGACCCAGCCCGTGGTGCTGATCGTGGCGCCGCTGTCGGGCCACTACGCCACCTTGCTGCGCGACACCGTGCGCACCATGCTCAAGGACCACAAGGTCTACATCACCGACTGGCGCAGTGCCCGCCTGGTGCCCCTGTCCGAAGGGGAGTTCCACCTCGACGACTATGTGAACTATGTGCAGGAGTTCATTCGCCACCTGCAGGGCATCTATGGCAACTGCCATGTGATCAGTGTCTGCCAGCCCACCGTGCCGGTGCTGGCCGCCGTGTCGCTGATGGCTAGCCGGGGCGAGACCACCCCCATCACCATGACCATGATGGGTGGCCCCATCGATGCACGCAAGTCGCCCACCACGGTGAACAACCTGGCCACGAACCGCAGCTACGAGTGGTTTGAAAACAACGTGATCTTCCGGGTGCCCGACAACTTGCCTGGCGCCGGCCGCCTCGTGTACCCCGGTTTCCTCCAGTACACCGGCTTTGTGGCCATGAACCCCGACCGCCATGCCACCAGCCATTACGACTATTTCAAGGACCTGATCAAGGGCGACGACGCCAGCGCCGAGGCCCATCGCAAGTTCTACGACGAATACAACGCCGTGCTGGACATGGATGCGGACTACTACCTGGAAACCATCAAGACCGTGTTCCAGGACTACAGCCTTGTCAACGGCACCTGGGATGTGCGTTCGCCCGAAGGCAAGATCGAGCGCGTGCGCCCGCAGGACATCACCACCACCGCGCTGTTCACGGTAGAGGGCGAACTCGACGACATCTCCGGCTCGGGCCAGACGGAGGCCGCGCACGACCTGTGCACGGGCATCGAGCGCAAGGAGCAGCACCACCTCGAAGTCAAGGGTGCGGGCCACTACGGCATTTTCAGCGGTCGCCGCTGGCGCGAGATCGTGTATCCCAAGGTACGCGCCTTCATCCAGCAGCACGATACACCCCGGGCCCGACCCTCCACGCCCGCACCGGCCTGCGAACCTGCCATGTCGGTCAGCGCAGCACCCGCACCGAGCGCCCCCGAGGTGGCACCTGCCGCGCCGATGAAAGCGGCTGCCAAAGCGGCTCCGCAGTCCACCAGCGCTCGCCCCGCAAAGTCGGCCCCTGCCCCGCGGCCTGCCAAGGCCGCTGCGCCCAAGGCCGCGGAGGTAGCCCGCTCAAATCCGGCACCGGCCGGTGTGGCCACCCGGTGGGTGAAGCCTGCGGGCAGCGACGCCATCGCCACGACCGCAGCGCCAGCGCCAGCAACGCCTGGCGCCAAGCGCTCCACAGCACGCAAGGCCTGATGCCTGGCTTGCGGCTGAACGTGGACGAACTGGCAGAGCGCATCAACGCGGCCCTGCCCCAGACGCAGTGCACCCGCTGCGGCTACCCCGACTGCGCCAGTTATGCGCAGGCCATTGCCGAAGGAGTCGCATCCATCAACCAGTGCCCCCCGGGCGGGTTGGAGGGGGTGGCCCGGTTGGCGGCCATCACAGGCCAGGCCATGCAGCCGCTCCATCCAGACCACGGACTGGAAGCCCCGCGCACAGTGGCCGTCATCGACGAGAACTGGTGCATTGGCTGCACCCTGTGCATCAAGGCCTGCCCCACCGATGCCATCGTGGGCGCCAACAAGCTGATGCACACCGTGATGCCAGCCCATTGCACGGGTTGCGAGTTGTGCATTCCGGTGTGCCCCGTGGACTGCATCCAGTTGGAAAATGCCAGTGGCAGCACTACCGGCTGGGCCGCCTGGACCCAGGCCCAGGCCGACGCCGCACGCCAGCGCTACACCGCGCGCCAGCAGCGGCTGGCGCAGACCGAAGCCGAACCACCCGAGGCCGGGCCAGATGATGGCACGCCCCTCCTCTCTGGTGCGGGCGTTGCACTGGCTTCGCCAGTCTCGACGGCGCAGGAGGCACGCCAGGCCGCCATCGCAGCGGCCATGGCCCGCGCACGGCAGCGGCGAGGCCCTGCCGCGCGATGAGGCGCGTGTTGCACGCCCCGCTGCAGCCGAAATAGCGGCACCTCAGCGGGCCGCCAGGCTCTGGTAGACATTGGCAACACAGCACCACTGACACCGGATTGACACATGCAGGCTTCATGGGTTTTCCTTTGGTGATCCTCTTTGCAGCGTGGCGGCACGGTTAACGTGGGCAATGCATCGCCCATAATGCAGCCCCATGAATCCCCTGCTTTCCCATCTGCAGCCCTACCCATTCGAGCGGCTGCGACAGCTTTTTGCGGGGATTACTCCCCCTGCGGCCTTGAGTCCGATCAGCCTGGGCATGGGTGAGCCGCGCCACCCCACGCCGCAGTTCATCAAGGATGCCATCAGCGCCAGCCTGGGCGGGCTGGCCAGCTATCCAGCGACGGCGGGCGAGTTGCGCCTGCGCGAGGCGTTTTCTGCCTGGCTGTCGAAACGCTACAGCCTGGCCGTGGATGCCGGCACCCAGGTACTGCCCGTGAACGGATCGCGCGAAGCCCTGTTTGCCTTTGCCCAGACCGTGATCGACCCGTCCCAAGGCCAGCCCGTGGTGGTTTGCCCCAATCCGTTCTATCAAATCTACGAAGGCGCGGCCGTGCTGGCCGGCGCAACGCCCTATTACGCCCCCAGCGACCCGGCCCGCAATTTTGCGGTGGACTGGGACAGCGTGCCCGAAGCGGTGTGGCAGCGCACGCAGTTGCTGTTTGTCTGCTCGCCCGGCAACCCGACAGGCGCCGTGATGCCGCTGTCCGAATGGCAAAAGCTGTTCGAGCTGAGCGACCGCCATGGCTTCGTCATCGCCTCGGACGAGTGTTACAGCGAGATCTACTTCCGCGACGAGCCCCCGCTGGGGGGGCTGCAGGCGGCCGCCCAACTGGGGCGCAGCGACTTCAAGAACCTGGTGTCCTTCACCAGCCTGTCCAAGCGCAGCAATGTGCCGGGGCTGCGCAGCGGCTTTGTGGCCGGTGATGCCGCCCTGATGAAGGCCTTCTTGCTGTACCGCACCTACCACGGCAGCGCCATGGGTCCGGTGGTGCAGGCCGCCAGCATCGCCGCCTGGAGCGATGAGCAGCATGTGCTGGAAAACCGCACGCTCTACCGCAAGAAGTTTGCGCAGGTCACGCCCCTGCTCGCCGGCGTGATGGATGTCTCCTTGCCTGACGCCGGTTTTTACCTCTGGGCCAGGGTGCCCGAGGCCCTGGGCATGAGCGACACCGAGTTCGCCCAGGCCTTGCTGGCTCAATACAATGTCACCGTGCTGCCGGGCTGCTACCTGGCCCGCGAGGCCCAGGGCAGCAACCCCGGCGCCCAGCGCGTGCGCATGGCCCTGGTGGCCGATACCGAAGAATGCGTGGAAGCCGCGCTGCGCATCGTCCAATTCATCCAATCCCGTACTGCCTGACACCATGACCCAACAACTCCAGACCCTCATCGACAACGCCTGGGACAACCGCGCCAACCTCTCGCCCGCCTCCGCTCCCAAAGAAGTGCAGGACGCAGTCGAGCATGTGATTTCCGAGCTCAACAATGGCAAGCTGCGCGTCGCCACCCGCGAAGGCGTGGGCCAATGGACCGTGCACCAATGGATCAAGAAGGCCGTGCTGCTGTCGTTCCGCCTCAAGGACAACGAACTCATCGAGGCCGGCGACCTGGGGTTTTACGACAAGGTGCCCACCAAGTTCGGCAACCTCAGCGCCGACGAAATGGCCGCCACGGGCGTGCGCGTCGTGCCCCCGGCCGTGGCACGCCGTGGCAGCTTCATCGCCAAGGGTGCCATCCTGATGCCGTCCTACGTGAACATCGGCGCCTATGTCGATGAAGGCACGATGGTCGATACCTGGGCCACCGTGGGCAGCTGCGCGCAGGTGGGCAAGAACGTGCACCTGTCGGGCGGCGTGGGCCTGGGCGGCGTGCTCGAGCCGCTGCAGGCCAACCCCACCATCATCGAAGACAACTGCTTCATCGGTGCCCGCTCCGAAGTGGTCGAGGGCGTGATCGTGGAAGAAAACTCCGTCATCAGCATGGGCGTGTACCTCGGCCAGAGCACCCCGATCTATGACCGCTCCACCGGCGAAATCAGCTACGGCCGCGTGCCCGCCGGCTCGGTGGTCATCAGCGGCAGCCTGCCCAAGGAAGGCGGCAAGTACAGCATGTACGCCGCCATCATCGTCAAGAAGGTGGATGCCAAGACCCGCTCGACAACCAGCCTCAATGACCTGCTGCGCGACTGAGCGCGGCTGACCGCCCACGCCAGCGCAATTGCCGCCACAGCCGACACGAACAACGAGAGGGAAACACCATGAGCACGATGGAACGAATCCTGCACCTGATGGCGGAGAAGAAGGCCTCCGATGTCTATCTGTCGGCCAACGCGCCAGCGCTGATCAAGATCAACGGCGAATGCGTGCCGATCAACAACCAGATCCTGCCGCCCGACGCGCCGCGCAACCTGCTCTCCGAGGTGGTGCCACCGGACCGCATCGAAGAGCTGGAAGAAACCGGCGAACTCAACATGGGCGTGCCGCTGACCGGTGTGGGCCGTTTCCGTGTCAGCGCCATGCGCCAACGCGGTAGTTATGCGGTGGTGATCCGCTTCATCTCGCAGCACATACCCGAGCTCGGTTCGCTGGGTCTGCCGCCCGTTCTGCGCGAACTGATCATGGAAAAGCGCGGCCTCATCCTGGTCGTGGGCGCCACCGGCTCGGGCAAGAGCACCACGCTGGCGTCGATGATCGACAGCCGCAACGAACAACTGACCGGGCACATCCTCACCATCGAGGACCCGGTGGAATACCAGTTCAAGAACAAGAAATCGATCGTGAACCAGCGCGAGATCGGCAGCGACACCCAGTCGCTGCAGACGGCGCTCAAGAACGCACTGCGCCAGGCCCCCGATGTGATCCTGATCGGCGAAATCCGTGACCGGGAAACCATGTCGGCGGCCATTGCCTATGCGCAGTCTGGCCACCTGTGCCTGGCCACGCTGCACGGCAACAACAGCTACCACGCGCTCAACCGGATTTTGAGCTTTTACCCTGTCGAGGTGCGCCCCACCATGCTGGGTGACCTGGCATCGGCGCTCAAGGCGGTGGTGTCGCAGCGCCTGGTGCGCACGGTGGCAGGTGGCCGCGTGCCCGCCGTGGAAATCATGCTCAACACCAAGCTCGTTTCCGAGCTGGTGGAAAAGGGCGACTTCTCGGGCGTGAAGGAGGCCATGGAAAAATCCATGGCCGAAGGCTCGCAGACCTTCGAGGAAGCCCTGGCCCACCACATCATGGAAGGCAAGATCGACCGCAAGGAAGGCTTGGCCCACGCCGACTCGCCCACCAACCTCATGTGGCGTCTGCAAAACGACTTCGCCCTGGCTGCCAACGCGGCCAGGGCCCAGAAAGAGGCGCGGGACATCCCCGACGACCAGCCTTCTTTCACCGAAATCGTGCTGGACGTCAAAGCCGCCTGAGCCGGCCTCACCTGAACTCCCCGATGTCCCGCACCCTGCACCTGGCCGAACAGCTCATCTCCCTGCCCTCCCTCACGCCGGAGGACGCCGGCTGCCTTGCCCTGCTGGCGGCACGCCTGGCCCCGCTGGGTTTTGTGTGCGAACGCCTGGACAGCGGCCCCGACCATTTCCGCGTCAGCAATTTGTGGGCCAAACGGCCTGCAGCGCTTGCACCCTCTGCGCAGCAGGCTGCAAAGACCATCGTATTTGCCGGGCACACCGACGTGGTGCCCACCGGCCCGCTGGCGCAGTGGAGCAGCCACCCCTTCACGCCCACGCACAAGGACGGCAAACTTTTTGGCCGCGGCGCCAGCGACATGAAAACCTCCATCGCCGCCTTCGTCGTGGCGGTGGAAGAATTCCTGGCCGCCCACCCCGATCCGCACCTCTCGATTGCCTTTTTGCTGACCAGCGACGAGGAAGGCCCATCGGTGGACGGCACCAAGGTGGTGGTGGAGCAACTCCGGGCGCGCGGCGAGCCGCTCGACTACTGCATCGTGGGTGAACCCACGTCCGTCGAAAAGACCGGCGACATGATCAAGAACGGCCGGCGCGGCACGCTCAGCGGCAAGCTCACCGTGCGCGGCATCCAGGGCCACATCGCCTATCCGCAGCTGGCACGCAATCCCATCCACCAGGCGCTGCCGGCGCTGGCCGAGATGGCCGCCACCGAGTGGGATCCGGGCAATGCCTTCTTTCCGCCCACCAGTTGGCAGATCAGCAACATGCACGGCGGCACCGGCGCCACCAATGTGATCCCGGGCGAAGTGGTGGTGGACTTCAATTTCCGTTTTTCCACCGAATCCACCGCCGAAAAGCTCAAGCAGCGCGTGCACACCCTGCTCAACCGCCATGGCCTCGAATACGACCTGCAATGGACGCTGGGCGGCCAGCCTTTCCTGACCACGCCAGGCGATCTCGTCACGGCCGTCCAGCAGGCCATCCTGGCCGAAACCGGCTTGGCCACGGAACTGTCCACTACCGGCGGCACCAGCGACGGCCGCTTCATCGCACAGATCTGCCCGCAGGTGATCGAACTGGGCCCGCCCAACGCCAGCATCCACAAGATCGACGAGCATGTGGTCGTGGCCGACATCGAACCGCTCAAGGCCATCTACCGCCGCACCCTGGAAAACCTGAACCAGCTGGCCAACCCGGCGCTCGCAGCCACCCAGGCGGCCGCGGCATGACCGGCGCCACCGCCCTGGCCGCCCTGCCCGCGCTGCAAGGTGCCACCGTGGCTGCACTCGTGCAGTCCGGCGCCGATCTGCTCACCGCCGCAGGCGTTGCCTTCGGCCACGGCACCACCAACGCCCATGACGAAGCCGCTTGGCTGGTGCTGTGGCGCCTGGGCCTGCCGCTCGACAGCAACCTGGACGCTGGCCCTGGTTCCGTGGCAAATCGACCTGTAGCGCCCAATGAGCTGGCGCTGGTGGCTGCACTTTTTGGTGAGCGCATCCGCACCCGCAAGCCCGCTGCCTACCTCACCCGCGAGGCCTGGCTGCAGGGCGTGCCGTTTTACGTGGACGAGCGCGCCATCGTGCCGCGCAGCTTCATCGCCGAGCTGCTGGCCGATGGCAGCATCGATGATTTTCTGGGCGAGCACACGCGCCGCGTGCTCGACCTGTGCACCGGCAACGGCAGCCTGGCCGTGCTGGCGGCCATGGCCTGGCCCGAAGTCGAGGTCACGGGCGCCGACATCTCGCCCGATGCACTGGCCGTGGCCCGTATCAATGTGGAGCGGCACGGCCTGCAGGACCGCATCGCACTGCAACTGTCG
Source organism: Acidovorax sp. JHL-9 (assembly GCF_000426205.1). Lineage (NCBI taxonomy): Bacteria > Pseudomonadati > Pseudomonadota > Betaproteobacteria > Burkholderiales > Comamonadaceae > Acidovorax > Acidovorax sp. JHL-9. Next base: position 59,855 of record NZ_AUEX01000015.1, on the reverse strand, counting down.
GACGGCCTGGCCCAACTGCCCGGCCCGTGGGACCTGATCCTGTGCAACCCGCCCTATGTCAACGCGGCCAGCATGGCGCAACTGCCCGCCGAATACCGGGCCGAGCCTGCCCTGGCCCTGGCGGGCGGCACCGATGGCATGGACTTCATTCGCCAGCTGCTGCAGGACGCCCCCGCGCGCATGAGCGAAAATGCGGTGCTCGTTCTCGAAATCGGCAACGAACGCGCCCACTTTGAAGCCGCCTTCGGGCAGCTGCCCGTGTACTGGATAGATACCAGCGCGGGCGAAGACCAGGTGCTTTTGGTGACACGCCAGGCCTTGGTTGCATTTTTCTCTTCCTGATGATCACTCTTAAAAATGTCACCTTGCGCCGCAGCGCCAAGGTGCTGCTCAATGGCGTCAACGCCACCATCAACCCCGGCGAAAAAGTCGGTCTGGTGGGCCGCAACGGCGCCGGCAAATCCAGCCTGTTTGCCCTGTTCAATGGCTCCCTGCACGAAGACGGGGGCGATTTCTACATCCCGCCCCAGTGGCGCATGGCGCAGGTCGCGCAGAACATGCCCGAAACCGATGAGTCCGCCACCGACTTCGTCGTCGGCGGTGACACCCGCCTGGTCGAGTTGCGCGCCCAGCTGGTCCAGGCCGAGGCCGAAGACGACGGCATGGCCATCGCCCACGCCTACACCGACCTGGCCGATGCCGGCGACCACGACGCCATCCCACGCGCGCAGGCGCTGATCCTGGGCCTGGGCTTCAAGGTGTCCGAGCTGGACAAGCCCGTCAACAGCTTCTCGGGTGGCTGGCGCATGCGCCTGCAGCTGGCGCGCGCGCTGATGTGCCCGTCCGATCTGCTGCTGCTCGACGAGCCTACCAACCACCTGGACCTCGATGCCCTGGTCTGGCTGGAGGCCTGGCTCAAGCGCTACGAAGGCACGATGATCGTCATCAGCCACGACCGAGAGTTCCTCGATGCCGTGACCAACGTCACCATGCACATCGACAACGCGCAGATCACGCGCTACGGCGGCAACTACAGCAAGTTCGAAGACCTGCGCGCCCAGCAGCTCGAATTGCAGCAGGCCAGCTTTGCCAAGCAGCAGGAAAAGATCGCCCACCTCAAGAAGTTCATCGACCGCTTCAAGGCCAAGGCCAGCAAGGCCAAGCAGGCGCAAAGCCGGGTCAAGGCGCTCGACCGCATGGAAAAGATCGCCCCCGTGCTGGCCGACGCCGAATTCACCTTCGAATTCAAGGAGCCACAGAACCTGCCCAACCCGATGCTGGCCATCAGCGATGCCTCGTTTGGCTACCGCGCCGAAGATGGCACGCAAACCACCATCCTGGAAAACGTCAGCCGCAGCGTGCTGGCCGGCCAGCGCATCGGTATCCTGGGCGCCAACGGCCAGGGCAAATCCACGCTGGTCAAGACCATCGCCCGCACCATGGCGCCGCTGGCCGGCACCGTGACCGAGGGCAAGGGCCTGTCGATCGGCTACTTTGCCCAGCAGGAACTCGACGTGCTGCGCCCGCACGAAAACCCGCTGGAACACATGATCCGCCTGGCGCGCGAACTGGGGCCCAACAGCCGCGAATCCAGCCGCGAGCAAGACCTGCGCAGCTACCTGGGCACGTTCAACTTCACCGGCGACATGGTCAAGCAAAGCGTGGGCAGCATGAGCGGCGGCGAAAAAGCCCGCCTGGTGCTGGCCATGATCGTCTGGCAGCGCCCCAACCTGCTGCTGCTCGACGAACCCACCAACCACCTCGATCTGGCCACGCGCGAGGCGCTGTCGATGGCGCTCAACGAGTTCGAAGGCACCGTCATGCTGGTCAGCCACGACCGCGCCCTGCTGCGCGCCGTGTGCGACGAGTTCTGGATGGTCGGGCGTGGCGCCGTGGGGCCGTTTGATGGCGACCTCGACGATTACCAGCGCTACCTGCTCGACGAAGCCAAGCGCCAGCGCGAACTGGCCAAGACCGAAGCGGCGGCAGAAAGCGCGGCACTCAAGGCCGCCGCAGCGCCTGCGCCCTTTGCCGCGGCGGTTGACGTTCCTGTTTCCATAGCTGCCAGCACAAACCAGACAAGCGCCAGAGGCCAAAACGAGGCCAAACCCGCCGTGGATGCCAAGGAACAGCGCAAGCTTGATGCCCAGGCACGCCAACAGCTGGCAGAGAAAACGCGGCCCCTGAAACGCGAAATCGAACAGATTGACCAGCGCCTGGCCGCCCTGGTCGCCGAGCGGGCCGACCTGGAAGCACGCCTCACCCAGGCGCTGCCGCCTGCGGAAATCGCCGACCTGGGCCGGCGCCTGAAAACCGGCCACGACGAAACCGCACGGCTGGAAGAACGCTGGCTGGAAATTTCTGCCAAACTGGAAGAAATGGGTGCGAGCACCAGCGCCTGATACGTAAAATCTTGTAATTTTTCACCGAAATTATTGAGCTTCAGACCAAGCAGTATCAGCAACAGCAGCTATTATTTTTGAAGCAAAATTTCTCATGAAAATAGCGAGTGATACGGTTGCATTTTTTTGCGTTTGGACGTCAACCAAGCCGCAAGCGAGCGCGTTGTTGGTACATCACAGGAGTTTTCCAGTATGAACACCACCGCAATCTTGTCCGCCTGGCCCGAAGACGAACGCGACCGCAAACGCGCACCGGCCCGCCTTTGAGGGCGCGGTTGCCGCCCATACCATCGCGGCAGCAGCTCCTTCATCCCTATTCCTCTCAACAAAAAACCCCGCAATGCGGGGTTTTTTGTTGCCGGCGTGGGGCCGGTGTCAGCCCATGTGCAACCCGCCATTGACCGAGAAATCAGCCCCGGTGGCGTAACCCCCCTCTTCCGAAGCCAGCCAGGCGATGATCGAAGCAATCTCGCTGGGTTCGCCCAGGCGCTTGACGGGCACGGTGGCCACGATCTTCTCCAGCACATCGGGGCGAATGGCCTTGACCATGTCGGTGCCGATGTAACCAGGGCTCACGGTATTCACCGTCACGCCCTTGGTCGCCAGTTCCTGCGCCAACGCCATGGAAAAACCGTGCATGCCGGCCTTGGCGGCCGAATAGTTGGTCTGGCCTGCCTGGCCTTTTTCGCCGTTCACGCTGCTGATGTTGATGATGCGGCCCCAGCCCTTTTCCACCATGTCGGCCACCACCTGCTTGGTGACATTGAACATGCTGTTGAGGTTGGTCTCGATCACCTGGTCCCAGTCCTCGCGGGTCATCTTGAGGAACATGCGGTCGCGCGTGATGCCGGCGTTGTTCACCAGCACGTCGATCGAGCCATGCTCGGCCTTGGTCTTGGTGAAGGCTTCCACGGTGGAGTCCCAGTCGCCGACATTGCCCACCGATGCGTAAAAGGTGTAGCCCAGCGCTTTTTGCTCATCGAGCCACTTGGTGAAGTCTCGCGTGGGGCCACAGCCGGCGATGACCGTGAACCCCTCCTTGTGCAAACGCTGGCAGATGGCGGTGCCGATGCCGCCCATGCCGCCGGTGACATACGCTACTTTCTGGCTCATTTGATTTCTCCTGGTTGTGATGTGCTCTGCACCCACTCTACCCAAGAATTGATACGCTGCGGTGAAGAAAAACACCGAAACATTCGTTTTTTCTGCAAGGCTGCGTCGATCTTCCCCCGCCCGCGCGCCCTGCCTGCAGCATCAAGCACCACCGGCAACAAAAAAGCCGCGTGGCTACGCGGCTTCTGAAGGGGTACCTTTGCAGGCCGCGTGCGGATGCCTTCAGCGCTCCAGCGCCAGCGACACGCCCATCCCTCCGCCAATGCACAGTGCCGCCAGGCCCTTCCTGGCATCGCGGCGCTGCATTTCGTGCAGCAGCGTGACCAGAATACGGCAGCCGGACGCTCCAATGGGGTGGCCGATGGCAATGGCGCCACCGTTCACGTTGACCTTCGCTGGGTCGATGGCCAGTTCCTTGTTGACGGCGCAGGCTTGCGCTGCAAAGGCTTCGTTCAGTTCGAACAGGTCCACGTCGGCAGCGTTCCAGCCCGCGCGCTGCAGCGCCTTGCGCGAAGCTGGCACCGGGCCCATGCCCATGGTGGCCGGATCAAGCCCGCTGGTGCCAAAGGCGGCAATGCGGGCCAGGGGCTTGAGACCCAGGGCGGCGGCCTTCTTGGCGCTCATCACCACCACGGCAGCGGCGCCATCGTTGATGCCCGAGGCATTGCCCGCCGTCACGCTGCCCGCCTTGTCGAAGGCCAGTCGCAGGCCGGCCAGCACTTCGGCATTGGTCTTGCGGTTCAGGTATTCGTCGGCATTGAAGAGGATGGGGTCGCCCTTCTTCTGGGCCAGGCTCACGCCCACGATTTCATCGGCAAACTTGCCTGCGTCCTGCGCGGCGGCGGCCTTTTGCTGGCTGCCCAGGGCCAGTGCGTCCTGCATGTCGCGGGTGATGCCGTAGGCCTTGGCCACGTTTTCCGCCGTGATACCCATGTGGTACTGGTTGTACACGTCCCACAGGCCATCGACGATCATGGAGTCGACCATTTTCCAGTCGCCCATGCGCTGGCCGTCGCGCGAACCGTTGAGCACGTGGGGCGAAAGGCTCATGTTCTCCTGGCCGCCGGCCACCACGATTTCGCTGTCACCCCAGGCCACAGCCTGCGCCGCCAGCATCACCGCCTTGAGGCCCGAGCCGCAGACCGCATTGATGGTGAGCGCCGGTGTCTCCTTGGCCACGCCGGCCTTCATCATCGCCTGGCGCGCGGGATTCTGGCCCACGCCAGCCGTCAGCACCTGGCCCATGATGACTTCGCCGATCTGGTCGGACGCCAGTCCCGCACGCGCGATGGCCTCGCGGATCACGATGGAACCCAGTTCGGTGGCGGGCGTCTTGGCCAGAGCGCCACCAAATTTGCCCACGGCGGTGCGGGCAGCAGAAACAATGACGATGTCGTCCATGGAAAGTCCTTTCGAAGTAAATCGGTGGGGGCGAAAGCACGCGCCCCGGGCAGTTTTCAGATTCTCGCAGCCCTTTGGAGCAGTTCGATCAGGCCTTTTGCTTCACGTAGCGGCCAGGCGCCGGCTCGATGGCCTTGAACCGGGCGCCTTTGCCGTAGGCCTTGGGTGCCGCAACCTGTTTGCCGGCATGGCTCTTGAGCCAGCCGGACCAGTCGGTCCACCAGCTGCCAGGGTGCTCCGTAGCGCCTTCCAGCCATTGGTCGAGCGTTGCGGGCAGCTTGCCGTCGGCGCGAATCCAGTGGCTGCGCTTGCCTTTGGCGGGCGGGTTGATCACACCAGCGATATGCCCCGAGGCACCCATCACAAAGCGCTTCTTGCCGGGTAGCACCTGGGTGGAGGCATAGGCCGCGTTGATGGGCACGATATGGTCTTCGCGCGAGCCGTAGATATAGACCGGCAGCGTGAGGTTGGCCAGATCCATCTTCTCACCGCACACGGTGAGCTTGCCGGGCTGGACCAGGTTGTTTTCGAGGTAGAAATTGCGCAGATACCAGGCGTAGAACGGCCCCGGCAGGTTGGTGCTGTCGCTGTTCCAGTAAAGCAGGTCGAACGGTGGTGGTGTTTCGCCCTTGAGGTAGTTGCCCACCACGTAGTTCCACACCAGATCGTTGGGCCGCAGGAAGCTGAAAGTCGAAGCCAGGTCCTGCCCTTTCATGAGCCCGCCCTTGCCCATCTGCATCTCGCGGAATTTCACGAAGTTCTCGTCGATGAACACATCCAGGATGCCGGTGTCGGTGAAATCGATGAGCGTGGTCAAAAAGGTGGCGCTGGCCACCGGTTCATCGCCGCGCGCAGCCAGCACGGCCAACGCATTGCTCAGGATGGTGCCACCCACGCAAAAACCCAGGGCATTGATCTGTTCGGCACCCGTGATGTTCTGCACGACGTCGATGGCGGCCATCACGCCGTCTTCGACATAGTCATCCCAGGTCTTGTGGCCCAGCGAATTGTCGGGGTTGCGCCAGCTCACCACAAAGGTGCGGTGGCCTTGCTCGACGGCATAGCGGATCAACGAATTCTCGGGTTGCAGATCCAGGATGTAGAACTTGTTGATGCATGGCGGCACCAGCAAAAACGGCCGCTCGTACACCTTGGCGGTGAGCGGCTTGTATTCAAGCAGCTGGAATAGTTCGTTCTCGAACACCACGGCGCCCTCGGTGGTGGCCACGTTGCGGCCCACCTCGAACAGGCTTTCGTCGGTCATCGACACATGGCCCTGGGTGATGTCGTGCAGCAGGTTCTGCATGCCTTTGGCAATGCTTTCGCCCTTGGTTTCGATGGCCTTTTTCTGCGCTTCGGCATTGAAGGCCAGAAAGTTGCTGGGCGCCATGGCGGCCATCCACTGCTCCACGCCAAAGCGGATGCGGGCACGGGTCTTGGCGTCGGCCTCGACCGCCTCGGCCAGGCCCATCAGCGTGCGCGCGTTGAGCAGGTAGGCCGCTGCGGAGAACGCGGCCACCGGGTTGCTGGCCCAGCCCTCGCCGGCGAAACGCCGGTCTTTCAGTTCAGGAGTGGTTTGCAGGCCCTGGGCCCACAATTCCTGGGCATCCTGAAGATACTGCTGCTGCAGTGCCTGCAATTTGTTCGGCGAAAACTTCAAGGGTGCGGCACCTGGCGTGCGGCCCGCCAGGTCTGCGGATTGGAAGGACTGCACCGCCTTCATCCAGCTGTCCCCGAAAATCTGCTGGAATTGCTGGGCGCTTTGGGCCCAGAGTGCTTCAGAATTCATGCTGCATCCTCAAAGGTTGGTCGGTAGCACGGGGCTTGCGCACCATTGTTGCCCACCTGCTGCCGCAAGGCAATGTTCACCCGCGTTTTTCTCTTTTCTCTTGTTCTCATGTACCTCGTTGTCATCACCTGGCTGTATGTCACCCTCATGATGGCCGCGGCCGAAGCCACCAGCAGCACGGGCAGCCTGATGGGCGCTGTCGTGACGTTTTTGCTGTATGGGCTGCTGCCGTCTGGCATCGTGGCCTATATCCTGGGCACGCCCGCGCGCAAGCGGGCCATCAAGGCGCGCGAAGAGGCGCAGCAGGCCGCCTATGACGCGGCGCAGCAGGAGCAAGCGGGCAATCCGCCGGATGCGGGTGCTGCGCCGTCAGCCGCGCCAGATGCAGGCGGCCATGCGGCCGCTGCCACCAAGAGCCCTCTGGTCGCGCCGGTACGAAAAGAACCGTGAGGCATTGCCCACGGTGCACCAGGGCGCGCTGCTGTCATTGCCATAGATCTGCGTGACGCCCAGGGTACACAGCCGCAGCCGCGCCAGCCCTGCCAGATCGGCCAGAAACTTGCCCTGGCCCTGCGCCGCAAAGCACGCCTGGGCCGCCGGGTGGTGCTGGCAGAATGCCTCGCGCACCTCTGCACCCACCTCGAAGGCCGTGGGGCCGATGCAGGGCCCCAGCCACGCTATCGTGTCAGCAGCCAGCGCATCGCCCGCTTCGTTTTTGATAGCTGATGGCGATTTACCAGTCAGCGCCAGAGCCTTGAATCGTTCAAAAACAGACTCCAGCACACCCACCCCGTCCATTCCCGCCAGCCCGCGCCAGCCCGCATGGACCGCGCCCACCATGGCACCCGAGCCATGGGCCAGCAGCACGGGCAGGCAATCGGCCACCATGATGGTGCAGACGGCTCCCGGCTGCGTGGCCACGCAGGCATCGGCCTCGGTGCCATCGGGCGTGGCGTGGTCGATTGCGGCCACCGCCGTGCCATGCACCTGGTTCAGAAAGACGGGCCGGGCGCCCGGGGTGGCGCCCTGCACCACGGCCTGCAAACGCTGGCGATTGGCCTGCACTGCCGCTGGCGCATCGCCCACATGGCTGCCCAGGTTCAGGCTGGCATAGGGGCCGCTGCTCACGCCACCGGCCCGCGTGGTGCACAGGGCGTGCACGCCGGCAGGCGCGGGCCACTGCGGCTGCAGCCAGTCGGCATGCGCCATCCCTGTCGAGAGGTTCATGGCCTGCTCACGGCTGGTGGTCGGGGCAGGCCGAGGGCTGTGCCTGCATGAATGCGGGCAACGCCATGCAGGCAGCAAAGGCCGCCATGGTCAGCGGCAGCCCCTGCAGATTCACATTGAAGCGCTGGCAATTGAAGACATGCGGCACCAGGCAGCAGTCGGCCAGCGTAGGGGCATCGCCCCAGCAATACACCGAAGGCGCCAGCCCCTGCGCCACGCGCTGCTGCGCCAGCAGCTCCAGCTGGCGCTCGAATGCCTCCAGCCCGCTGCGCGCCCAATGCTGGTACCAGGCGTTCTTGGCGTCCTCCGAAACCTTCAGTTCATGCACCAGGTATTTGAGCACCCGCAGGTTGTTCAGGGGGTGCATCTCGCACGCCACCATCTGCGCCAGGGCCCGCACCTGGGCCCGGGCCAGCGGCTCGGCGGGCAGCAGGGGCGGCGCAGGATGGGTTTCGTCAAGGTATTCGATGATGGCCATGGACTGGGACAGCGCCACGCCATCATCGGTCAGCAAGGTGGGCACGAGGGCATCGCCCACCCGGCCGGCGTAGGCCGGGTCATGGTGCTCGCCGCGCACCAGGTGCACGGGGATGTATTCGTAGCCAAGCCCCTTGTACTGCAGCGCGATGCGCACGCGAAACGACGCCGACGAGCGGAAATAATTGAACAGTTTCATGGGCTGTAGAGCGTGGGTGCTGCACGAAGGGAGGCTGGCGGGGAAGTGGGCTTTGCCGGTCTGCGCCGGCAGGGACACCCGGGCGCGAGTGTAGCGCCGCTGGGCAGACACGCCGGCCCCGTGGCACACTGGTGCAAGGCGGCGCCACCGCGCCAGAACCCCGCGCCTGCGCCCCGCCGTATTGACCATCCTGTAGCAGAAAGACCCCCATGAGCTATGTTTTTCCTCCCGCGCCCGTGGCCAGCGTGCCCGTTGTGGGCTCTGGCGACCGTTTTCCCGTGCACCGCATTTACTGCGTGGGCCGCAACTACGAAGAGCACGCCAAGGAAATGGGTTTCACCGGCCGCGAGCCGCCCTTCTTCTTCCTGAAACCTGCCGATGCCATCGTGGTGGTCAACGCCGGCGAAACCGGCCTGCTGCCCTACCCCAGCCTCACGGCCAACCTGCACCACGAGATCGAACTGGTGGTGGCCATTGGCAAGGGCGGCAAAAACATCCAGGCCGCCGATGCGCTGGCCCACATCTACGGCTACGCCGTGGGCCTGGACATGACGCGCCGCGACCTGCAAAACGACATGAAGAAACAGGGCCGCCCCTGGTGCATTGGCAAGGGCTTTGATGCCAGCGCCCCCATCGGCCCCATCACGCCGGCCGCACAGGCAGGTGACGTGGCCCATGCGGCGATCTGGCTGCAGGTCAATGGCGCCGACCGCCAGCGCAGCACCGTGGCCCAGCTCATCTGGAACATCGCCGAGACCATCGAACACCTGTCTGCCGCCTGGGAGCTGCAGCCGGGCGACCTGATCTACACCGGCACGCCCGAGGGCGTGGGTGCCGTGGTGCGCGGTGATGTGCTCGAAGGCGGCGTGGAGGGCCTCACCCCGCTGCGCCTGAGCGTGATGTAGCCGCCCAGGCACTGCCCGCATCCACTTCACTTTTCATGGCTGCAAGCGCTTGATGCACAAGCGCCTGCAGCCTGTTTGAATCCTATTTTTCGCATGACCTTTCGCAGCCCGATCCAACACTGCCGCGCCTGCGGTACGGCCGTGGTCTACCGCCTGCCCGATGACGGCGATACCCGCCAGCGCGCCGTCTGCCCGGCCTGCAACACCGTGCACTACGAGAACCCGTTGAACGTGGTGGGCACCGTGCCGGAGTTTGCCGATGGCCGGGTGCTGCTGTGCAAGCGCAACATCGAGCCGCGCTGGGGCAAGTGGACGCTGCCGGCCGGGTTCATGGAGCTCGATGAAACCACGTCCCAGGGCGCGGCCCGCGAAACCGACGAAGAGGCCGGCGCCCAGATCGAGATGGGCCCGCTGTTCAGCCTGCTGAACGTGCGCCGCGTGGGCCAGGTGCACCTGTTCTACCGCGCCCGGCTGCTCAGCGAGCAGTTCAACCCCGGCTATGAGACCATCGAGGCGCGCCTGTTCACCGAAGCCGAGGTGCCTTGGGATGAGCTGGCGTTCCGCACCGTCAAGGAAACGCTGGAACACTATTTCGCCGACCGCAAGGCCGGGCAGTTCGGGCTGCACTGCATCGACCTGGAATAGCCCGCCGCCCGCACCGTGTGGCCCGGGGTTCGCTCGCGCACTCAGTGCGGCAGCGGGATGGCTTTCCAGCCGGAATGGTCGAAATAGCTGCCGTAGGTGTTGAGCGCCTGCGCCACCTTCACCACCCCCGCTGCACGCGCCTTCTCGCCTTCCTTGCCTTGCGCGGCATCCACGCCGCCCAGAATCTCGCCGATCACGATGTGCAGCTGGGCATCGGCCTGGGGTTCGAGCTTGCAGTTTTCCACGATGAAAGCCACCTGTTTGGAGACTTCCACGCCAAAGGCGTCGTAGTCGGCAACCTGCGCCTTGCCCGCATGGGCCAGGGGCAGCGTGCGGTTCACGGCCTTGTGCATGGCGTTCATGCCCTGGCGCAGCGGGGCATCGATGTGCCATTTCTTGCCGGCATTGCGTTCGATTTTCTGGGGTGCGGCGGCACCATGGTCATGGGCGGCCGGGCTGGCGGCCAGCGTGGCAACCGGCAGGGTCAGGGCGGCGGCGAGCACAAGGTACAGAGGGGATTGCATGAGAAGACTCCAGTAGGTTGAACAACAGGGCCGGCAATTGCCGGGCCTTGTTGCTTCAAACGACGGACGACCACCAATGTTCCATCTGTTTTGCATCTTTTTTATGTACTGCCTTTCGCTCCCCCGCTCTGGCGCCGTATCGCTGCCCTCAATCGCGGTGCAGCAGTTCCTCTTCGGTGGATTCCTGGGCATAGCGGCTGAGCAGCAGGGCCATCAGGCGGGCACGCTGCCCATCGTCGAGCAGCGCGCGCTCGGCCAGCAGCTGCGCAATCACGCGCTGCTGCTGCGCATCCTGCAGGACGGCAATGCGGGCCTGCTCGGCGTCGATGGCCGCGCGCTGCGGCGGATCGGCAAAAATATGCCGCACCAGTGCCTCGCGGTGCCGGCGGATAGCGGCCCAGTTGGCGGCCAGATCGCTCAGGAAGGCGGGTTCGAGCTGCTGCCAGCGCTGGCGCTGCTCGGGTGTCAACTCCAGGTAATCGGGCAGATTCAAGGCGCTTGGCCTGGCAGCGCCCGCGTGGGTGGGTGGCTGCAGCTGGTGCAGGGCCACGGCCACGACAATGCCGGCATTCAGGGCCAGCGACACGGCCAGAAGCCATGCCGGTACGCTGCGGCGGTTCATGGCATTCCTTTCAAGAGAGAGCAGATTTCTGCGGCGGCGCACAGGCCGCCCGGCGGCACGGGGTCGAACACGCGCACCAGGCCGGCGCTGGGCACCGTGGCCGCGCCACCGCCCAGCAGCAGGCCGCCCAGCCAGATGCCCAAGGCCAGTGCCAGCCCGCCCGCCAGCCCGGCGGGCATCCAGCCCAGCCAGACGGGCCACGCGGGCCTCGGGCGCGCTGGCCGCCGCCCCTGTGGCGGAGCGTGCAAGCGATCGTTCAGTTGCGCCGCCAGGTCAAAACCCAGCCGGGGCGACGGCAAGGCGCGCAGGCTCTGGCCCAGCGCGGTGATTTCATCGAGCCGGTGCTGGCAAGCCGGGCAGCCCGCCAGGTGAAGGCTGAAGCGGGTGCGCTCGGCGGGGGCCAGCATGTCGTCCGCGTAGGCGGACAGGTCGGAGTGTCGTGGGCAGGTCATGGCAAGGTCTCCATTCAGCGCGGCATTTTTTCCAGCAGCCCGGCGCGCGCCCGTGCAATGCGCGACTTGACGGTGCCGGTGTTCAGGTCCAGCACGGTGGCGATGTCGTCGTACGACATTTCTTCGATCTCCCGCAGCAGCAGGATCTCGCGGTGTTCAGGGGGCAGCCGCGCCAGGGCTTTTTCCAGGGCCCGGTAGCGCTGCGCCGTCTCCAGCGCGGCATCGGGCGCCGGCGCAGGGTCGGGGTGGCTGGCGGCTTCGTCTTCGTCCCAGGGCACAAAGGCCACGCGCTTGCCGCGCCGCAGCCAGTCAAACGCCAGGTTGCGGGCGATGCGAAACAGCCAGGTGCTCAGCCGGGCGTCGGGCGTCCAGCGCGCCAGGGCCTGGTAGGCGTGCAAAAACGTTTCCTGTGTCAGCTCCAGCGCATCGTCGGGCGAGCGCGTCAGCCGCACCAGAAAACGGTAAATACGGTCCTGGAAGCGGCCTACCAGTTCCGAAAACGCCGCGCGGTCGCCGCGCTGCGCTTGTGCGGCGCATGCTTCGTCATCGAGGTGGCTGCAGATTCCCATGGTGAACGGGTGCTTCAACGCATGGGCGGTCGGAATGTTCCAGGTATTTTGGATGCAGGGTTCGCCGGGGTCTGCATGCCATCACCATGCATGAACGCGGGCAGGCGGTCAACCGCCCGCAAGCCCCGGCAGGTCAGGCGCCCCCAGGCTCCTCGACGCGCACGGGCGGCAACGATGGCGCATCGTCGGTGGTCACCGGTGGCAGGCGGCGCGGCGCGGGCGCGGGGGACGGCTGGGCAGATGGCGCAGGCGGTGCGGGTGGATCGCTGCGGAACAGGCCCCGGATCCAGTCGCGCATGCTGTCCAGCGAACGGTCCAACGACGGTGCGGTGTCGAACTCGTCCACGAAACGGTCGCGACCACGGACCACGTTGGCGCGCAGCGCCTGCTGCATGAATTCACCCACCATGGGCAGCGCGCTGCGAGCGCCCTGCCCCCAGTAGTCGCTGCGCAGCGTGATGCGCCCGTCGTTGAAGCCGGCCCAGGCGCCCGCCACCACGCGGCTGTGCATGAGGATGAACCAGCCGTCGGTGTTGTCCTGCGTGGTGCCGGTCTTGCCCGCCACGTCGGCCTGGATGCCGTAGCGCGTGCGGATGGCCGTGGCCGTGCCCCGGTCCACGGCGCCGCGCAGGGTGTTGCGCAGGGTTTGCGCGGCGCGGGCGTCAAACACCGCCTCGGGGGTGGACGGGGCAAAGGCCTCCAGCAACTTGCCGTGGCGGTCTTCGATGCGGGTGAGGAGCACCGGCTCGACATAGCGCCCCAGGTTGGCGATGGAGCTGTAGGCCGTCACCATCTCTTTCAGCGTGACCGGGCTGGTGCCCAGCGCCAGCGAGGGCACTTCTTCGAGCGGCGACTGGCGCACGCCCAGGGCGCGCGCCACCTCGGCCACGCGGGCCGGGCCCACCTGCTGCATGACCTGCGCGGTGATGGTGTTGCGCGAGAGCGCCAGGCCGTCGGCCAGCGTCATGGGCTGGTCGCTGGGTGCGCCGCCGTCGGTGGGGCGCCACACGCGGCCGCCCCCCAGGGGGATTTCGACGGCGGTGTCCATCAGCGTGTCGTCGGGCGAAGCGCCGTTGGCAAACGCCGCGCCATACACAAAGGGCTTGAAGGTGGAGCCGGGCTGGCGCCGCGCCGCCTGCACATGGTCGAAGGGGTCTTGCGCAAAATCGCGGCTCCCCACCCAGGCCAGCACATGGCCGGTGACCGGGTCCTGCGCCAAAAAGCCCGCCTGCACGCGCGTTTTTTCGGTGCGCAGCTTGGCCATGAAGGCGCTGTCGGCCAGCAACTCCTTTAGCGCGTCCTCGGCTGCTTCGCCCTTATCGATGGCGCTGCGGTATTCGGCGCTTTCGCGCACCAGCGTCTGCACCAGCGCGCTGTGCGGGCCCCAGCCGTCGCGCCGCGCCCAGGCGGCGTCGGCCACGCCCTGCAACTGGCGCCCCTGGCGCGCCACCGCCTGGTTGGCATAGGCCTGCAGGCGCGAGTCGATGGTGGTGCGGATCACCAGGCCGTCGGAGTACAGGCTGTAGCCCTTGCTGTCGGCCCAGGCGATGAGCTGTTTGCGCAAATGCATCGCAAAGTGCGGCGCCGGGCCCATGACCTCGGTCTGGCGCTCGAAGTTGACACGCAGCGGGCGCTTTTGCAACGGCTCCAGTTGCTTGGCATCGAGCTTGCCGCGCTTGACCATCTGCGACAGCACGGTGTTGCGCCGGTCCCTGGCACGCTCGGGGTTGAGCACCGGGTTGTAGTAGGCCGTGCCCTTGAGCATGCCGATCAGCGTGGCGCTCTCCAGCACATTGAGCTGGTCGGCCGACTTGTCGAAATAGGTGCGCGCGGCCATCTCGATGCCGTAGGCGTTGTACAGGAACGGCACGGTGTTCAGGTAGGTCTCCAGGATCTCGTCCTTGGTGTACGAGGCCTCGATCTTGAGCGCGGTGATCGCCTCCTTGAGCTTGCGCGTGAGCGTGCGCGAGCGGCCGATTTCCTCGGGAAACAGGTTGCGTGCCAGCTGCTGCGTGATGGTGGAGCCACCCTGCGGATCGCCCCGCAAGGTCAGCAGCACCGACGACGCCGTGCGCCGCCAGTCCAGCCCGAAGTGGTCATAAAAGCGGTGGTCTTCGGTGGCGATGAGGGCCTTGACCACGTTGGGCGAAATCTGGTTCAGCTCCACCCACTCGCGGTTGGCCCAGCGGTATTCGGCCAGCAGCTTGCCGTCGGCCGACATCAGCTGTGCGGGCAGCTCGCTCTTGGCCTTGCGGATGTCGCTGATGCCGGGCGTGAACGGCACCAGCACCAATGCATACAGCAGCAGGGCCAGCGGCAAGGCGGCCAGCAGCCAGGCCAGGCTGTGCAGCGACAGCAGCCGCTCTGGCCGGCGCAGCAGCCGCGCGAACGCGGCGCGCAGGGAAGTCAGGGAAACCATGAAAATCCGAATAAAAAGTGCCTTTGGCGCTCACAGATAAAGCGTTAGCAGCCAGGAAAAAAGTAACTTCATGCCATGAAGCGCCGCAGTTGCGGCAGTGCGGCCCGGGCGGCGCGGCGGCCTTCCGCGATGGCTTCGGTGGCGCGGTGAAAGTCCAGCAGCCCCAGGTGCGACAGCGCGGGCGCCACCACCACCTCGGGCGGGTCGCCCGCCATGCGGCTGCGGGTGATCCGCATCTGCATGATGTTGACGCTGGTCATCACCACGTCCAGCATCGAAGGCACGCGCGGCACCGGCGCCGCCGCAGCGTCACCAGCTCCTGCACTCCAGAACTTCAGGCGGCGCATCCAGTCGCCATTGCGCGCCGGTTCAGGTTCGGGCGCTGCAGGGCCGGTGTCCACCGCCTCCGGTGCATCGGCCTGCGGCGCACGTACAACGGCCAGGGGGTGCATGTGGCGGTGCAGGATATCGCTGTTCAGGTCCACCGCGATCACGATGTCCGCCCCCATGGCGCGTGCCAGCGACGCGGGCACGGGATTGACCAGGCCGCCATCCACCAGCAGCCGCCCGTCGTCCTGCACCACGGGTGTGAACAGGCCCGGCAGCGCGATGGAGGCGCGCACCGCATCGGCAATCGAGCCATGGCGCAACCAGACCTCGGCGCCCGAATGCAGATCGGTGGCCACGGCGCCAAAGGGCATGGGCGAGGCTTCGATGTCGAAATCCGCGAAATTGCGGCGCCAGAAGGCAATCAGCTTCTCGCCCTTGAGCATGCCGCCCGACAGGTTGAAGTCCATGAAACCGAACACGTCGCGCATGCCCAGGCCCTGCACCCAGTCGGAAAAGCGCTCCAGCTCACCCGCCGCATGGGCCGCGCCCACCAGCGCGCCGATGGACGAGCCGCACACGATGTCGGGTTTGACGCCCTCTTCGGCCAGTGCCTGCAGCACGCCGATGTGCGCCCAGCCGCGCGCCGAGCCGCTGCCCAGCGCCAGGCCCAGGCGGGGGGCACGCCGCGCCAGCGCCATCAGCCCGCACCCTCGGCCGGTGCGCCCGCCCGCAGCAGCGCCAGCATGCCGGCCTCGTCCAGCACGGGCACGCCCAGCTCCTGCGCCTTGGCCAGCTTGCTGCCGGCCTCTTCGCCCGCCACCACGTAGCTGGTCTTCTTGCTGACCGAGCCGGCCACCTTGGCACCGGCGGCTTCGAGCAGGTCCTTGGCGGCGTCGCGGCCCAGGGTGGGCAGGGTGCCGGTGAGCACCACCGTCTTGCCCGCCAGCACCTGCGGCGCGCGCTCGGCCGGGGCGCCTTCGGGCCAGGTCACGCCGCAGGCGCGCAGCTGTTCGACCACCTCGCGGTTGTGCGGCTGCTGGAAGAAGGTGTGCAGGCTCTGCGCCACCACCGGGCCCACATCGTTCACTTCCAGCAACTGCTCCACGCTGGCGTCCATGATGGCGTCCAGCGTGCCAAAATGCCGCGCCAGGTCCTTGGCCGTGGCCTCGCCCACATGGCGCAGTCCCAGGCCGAACAGAAAGCGCGGCAGCGTGGTCTGCTTGGATTTTTCGAGCGCGGCCAGCACGTTCTGGGCCGATTTTTCGGCCATGCGCTCCAGCGCGATCAGCGAGGCCAAGCCCAGGCGGTACAGATCAGGCAAGGTGCGGATGACGTTGGCATCGACCAACTGGTCCACCAGCTTGTCGCCCAGGCCCTCGATGTCCATGGCGCGGCGCGCGGCAAAGTGCAGGATGGCCTCCTTGCGCTGCGCGGCGCAGAACAGGCCGCCCGTGCAGCGGTGGTTGGCCTCGCCCTTTTCGCGCACCACGTCGCTGCCACACACGGGGCAGGCCTTGGGCATTTTGAAGTTGGGCACGTAGGCGGTGCGGTGGCCAGGCATCACGCCCACCACTTCGGGGATCACATCGCCCGCGCGGCGCACGATGACGGTGTCGCCCACGCGCACGCCCTTCTTGCGGATCTCGAACAGGTTGTGCAGCGTGGCATTGGTCACGGTCACGCCGCCCACAAACACCGGCGCCAGGCGTGCGACGGGTGTGATCTTGCCGGTGCGGCCCACCTGCACGTCAATGGCTTCGACCTTGGTGGCCATCTCCTGCGCCGGGTACTTGTGCGCCACGGCCCAGCGCGGCTCACGCGTCTTGAAGCCCAGGTCGCGCTGCAGCTGCAGCGAATTCACCTTGTAGACCACGCCGTCGATGTCGTAGGGCAGCGCATCGCGGCTGGCGCCCACCTGCCGGTGAAATGCGACCAATTCCGCAGCACCCAGCGCAATTTGCACCTGCGCTGCGACCGGAAAACCCCAGGATTTCAGGGTCTGCAGCATCTCGTAATGGGTGCGAAACACGGGCCCGCCATCGCCGGGCGGCGTGATCGCGCCCAGGCCATAGGCAAAAAAGCTCAGCGGGCGCTGGGCCGTGATGCCCGAATCGAGCTGGCGCACCGCGCCCGCCGCCGCATTGCGCGGGTTGACGAAGGTCTTGCCGCCCTGCTCGCGCTGGCGCTCGTTGAGCGCGTCGAAGTCGGCGCGGCGCATATAGACCTCGCCGCGCACTTCGAGAAGCGGAGGGACACCCTCGGGCAAGGTCAGCGGGATCTGCCGGATGGTGCGTATGTTGTGCGTCACGTCCTCGCCCACCTCGCCATCGCCGCGCGTGGCGGCCTGCACCAGGCGGCCGTGTTCGTAGCGCAGGCTCATGGCCAGGCCGTCAAACTTGGGCTCGGCCACGTATTCGATGGTGGGGTCGGCGTCCGTCAAACCCAGCTCGCGCCGCACGCGGGCGTCGAACGCCTGCGCGCCCGTGGCTTCGGTGTCGGTTTCTGTGTGGATGCTGAGCATGGGCACCGCATGGCGCACGGGTACCAGGCCGTCCATCACCGCACCAATCACGCGCTGCGTAGGCGAATCGGGGGTGACGAGCGCGGGATGTGCGGCTTCGAGCGCCTGCAGCTCGCGGTACGCGCGATCGTATTCGGCGTCGGGCACGGTGGGCTGGTCCAGCACGTAATACTGGTGCGCCCAGCGGTTGAGCTGGTCGCGCAGCGCCTTGATTCTGATAACGGGTTGCGCTTGATCCACGGGCGCTGGGGCCGAGAAAAGGTCCAAACTGTCGGTCATGACCGCACCAGCGCTCAACTGAAGAGACGCCGCGCCAGCACGGACCCGGCCGACAGATCGCGGCCATCCAATTGGTCGTACAGCAGCTCCAGGTCGGCGGCAATCGGGTCCATGGCCATGGCGGGCAGCGGCTGGCCGTTCTGGTCGCAGAGCACGCCGTCCATGGCCTGGCACAGGGCGGCCGCCACCTCACGCAGGCGGGCAAAGGGCTGTTCGCTGCGGTGCACCTGGGCGACATCCAGGCTCAGCGTGAGGTCGCGGATGGCGGATTGCTCGGGGTCGTCGGCCAACGCGGCCTGTGTGTCGTAGCCCAGCGTGAGCACGGGTGGCAGGCCCTGGATGCCGGCCGGCAGCACCAGGCGGCCGGGCATGGCGCCGGCCACAAAGCCCAGGCGGGCGGCGTTCTGCTGCACATAACCGGGGCTCCATGCGGCCTGGCGGGCGCGCAACATGAACATGAGCTGGGCATCGTGGTCGCTGGCGAACTGGTCCAGCTCGCGGGCGCGGGCCACCTCCTGCAGCATGTCCGGGAAGTCGGGGGCGGCGTTGATGGTATCGGCGAAGGCCTGGGCCTTGACCACGAATTCCGAAAACTCGATCTCGTTGAGCGCGCCCGTGCGGTTGGCCAGTTGCACGCCGGCCTGAAAGCTCTGGTAGCGCTGGCCGGGCGCAGGGGTTTCCCACTGCTGCGTGGCCTCGTTGAGGCCCTCGATGGCAAAAGGCTTGCTGCCCGCGCGGCGCGTGGGCGGCAGCGCGGCCAGCGCCGCATCGCCGGACACGGATTGCTCAGGCTGCAGCGTGGCGATGATGTCGATCAGCGGGTCCAGCCCCAGGCGGCGCTCGTGCAGCAGGGGCGGTACCGGCAGCTCCATGGCATCGCTGGCATCCACCGTGTGGCTGGCGGGATCGGGGCCGCGGTCCAGGCCATGGAACGCACCGCCATCCACCGGCGCAGCCGCGTCGGCTTCGAAGGCGGGCTCCTGGCGCAGCACCGGCTCGGCCGTGCGCTCAGGCTCTTGCGGCAAGGCGCGCTTGGGCGCATTGCGCCGCGAGGTCCAGGCGTTGTAGGCCACGATCAGGGCCAGCACCAGACCGCCGATGATGGCCAGGCTCAGTTGCAATGTGCTCATAGAAAATATTTTCGGCTATCCGTTGCGCTGCGCACACCCAGCTGCGCATGAAACTGGCGCGGCCCATGCCAGAGACGCCGAACAAGGGCTGCCCCGCAGTGAGGGCGGCGTCCCCCTGGAGGGGGAAGGCGCGAAGCGACACAGGGGGTGCTTCATACATTCGCCATGGAGAGGGCGCTTTCCATGTCCACGGCCACGATGCGCGAGACGCCCTGCTCCTGCATGGTCACGCCAATCAGCTGTTCGGCCATTTCCATGGCGATCTTGTTGTGGCTGATGAACAGGAACTGGGTTTCGCGGCTCATGCTGGAGACCAGCTTGGCATAGCGTTCGGTGTTGGCGTCGTCCAGCGGCGCATCCACCTCGTCCAGCAGGCAGAACGGCGCGGGGTTGAGCTGGAAGATGGCAAACACCAGTGCGATGGCCGTGAGGGCCTTCTCGCCGCCCGACAGCAAGTGGATGGTCTGGTTCTTCTTGCCGGGCGGCTGCGCCATCACCTGCACGCCCGAATCGAGGATTTCGTCGCCGGTGATGATGAGCTTGGCCTGGCCGCCGCCGAACAGCTCGGGGAACATGCGGCCAAAGTGCGCGTTGACGGTGTCGAAGGTGCCCGAGAGCAGCTGGCGCGTTTCGCCGTCGATCTTGCGGATCGCGTCTTCGAGCGTGTTCATGGCCTCGGTCAGGTCGGCCGTCTGCGCATCCAGGAACACCTTGCGTTCGCTGGCGAGTTTCAGCTCGTCGAGTGCCGCGAGGTTGACGGCGCCGAGGGCGGCGATCTCGCGGTGCAGGCGGTCGATTTCGCTTTGCAGGCCGCCCACGCGCACATTGCCCTCCTCGATGGAGCGCGCCACGGCTTCCAGGTCAGCCTGGGCGTCCTGCAGCAGGGTGGTGTACTGCTCCAGGCCCAGGCGCGCGGCCTGTTCCTTGAGCTGGAATTCAGTGATGCGGGCGCGCAGCGGATCGAGCGCACGTTCGAGCTGCATGCGGCGCTCGTCGCTGGCGCGCAGCTTGGCCGTGAGGTCGTCGTATTCGCTGCGCTGGGCTGAAAGGGCTTTTTCGCGCTCCATCTTCATGTCGAGCGCCTGCTGCAGGCCGCCCTGCGCGGCGGCGTCGGACAGGCGGGCCAGCTCATCGCGCGCGCGCTGCTGCTCGTCGGCCAGGGCTGTGGCCTGCTGGGTCGCGGTTTCGATCGAGCGCGACAGCTCGCCCCGCCGTGCCTCCACACTGCGCTGCGAGAACATGGCCTCTTGCGCCTGGCGCTCCAGCGTACGCTGCTGTTCGCGGCAGGCGGTGAGCTTGCGCTCGGCCTCGAGCACGCGGTCGCCCAGTTGCGCCTCGCGTTCCTGGCTGTCGGCCAGCTGCATGTCGAGTTCTTCAAAGCGCGCTTCGGCGGACACGCGGCGCTCCTGCAGGTCGGCCAGCTGGGCCTCGACCTCGGCCAAGTCACCGTCAATCTGCTGGCTGCGTGCACGGGTCTGTTCGGCCAGCTGGGTCAGGCGCAGGGTTTCGACCTGCAACTCGTGCGCGCGGCTCTGGGTTTCGGTGGCGTCGCGCCGGGCTGCCACCAGACGCTGCGAGGCATCGGCATAGGCAGATTCGGCGCGGACCAGGGCAGTGCGCGATTCCTCGGCGATGAGCGCTTGGGCGCGCAGTTCCTTCTCCAGATGCTCGATCTCCTGCGCGCGGGCCAGCATGCCGGATTGCTCGGAGTCCTGCGCGTAAAAGCTCACGCTGTGGGCACTGACCGCATGGCCCGTGGGCACGAACACCATTTCGCCGGGTTGCAGCTGGCTGCGGCGGGCCAGGGCTTCGTCCAGCGTGGGCGCGGTGGTGCAGCCCTGCAGCCAGTCGGTGAGCACGGCACGCAGGCCGGCGTCGTTCAGGCGCAGCAGGTCCGACAGGCGGGCGTGGGGTGACGATGTTTCGGGGTGGCCCGCAGCGGGGGCGCTGTAGAAGGCCAGCCGCGCGGGCGGGGCATCGGTGCCACCCGATCCGAGAAAACCGCGCACCATGTCCAGGCGCCCGACTTCCAGCGCGCCCAGGCGCTCGCGCAGCGCGGCTTCCAGCGCGTTTTCCCAGCCGGGCTCGATGTGGATGCGGCTCCACAGGCCTTGCAGGCCATCGAGCCCGTGCTTGGCGAGCCAGGGGCGCAGCTTGCCGTCGGTCTTGACCTTTTCCTGCAGTGCCTTCAAGGCTTCCATGCGGGCGGACAGGTCGGTCTGCCGCGCACTCTCGGTGTTCACGGCCTGCTGGCGCGCGCGGCGGTCTTCGTCGAGCTGGGGCACGGACTCCTGCAGCTCGTGCAGGCGGGCCTCAGTGGTTTCGGCGATCTCCTGCGCTTGTTCGAGTTGTTCGCGCAGGTTGTCCAGGCGGGCTTCGTCGGGCGCGGCCAGGGCGTTGCGGTCGGTGCGCAGGCGCTCGAAGCGGGCATCGAGCTGGCGGCTTTGTTCGTCAAAACTGCGCTGCTCGGCGGCCAGCACGCCAATCTGCTGCTGCACCTGCACCACGCTGCTGCGTTGCTCGGCCGTGCGGCTCTGGGCCTGGCGCAGGGCTTCTTCCAGGTCGGGCAGCTGCATGGCCTGCTCTTCGACCTGGGCGGCCAGCAGTTCGGCGCGCTCTTCGGCATCCACGCCGGCACCGGCGAGGTTTTCGAGCTCGATGTCGGCCTCTTCCTTGCGGGTTTGCCACTGGGCGACCTGCTCCGCCAGAGTGACGAGGCGCTGCTCCACGCGCTGGCGCCCTTCGACCACGTAGCGGATCTCGGCTTCGAGCTTGCCCACCTCGGCCGTGGCCTCGTACAACTTGCCCTGGGCCTGGTTGACCTGGTCGCCAGCGGCGTAATGCGCCTGGCGGATGGTTTCGAGGTCGGACTCCACTGCACGCAGGTCGGCCATGCGCGATTCAAGGTCGTTCACGGCCTGCAGGCCGTCCAGGCGCACCTTGGCCTGGTCGGCTTCGGCGTCGGCGCGCTTGAGGAACCACAACTGGTGCTGCTTGAGTGTGGCGTCGGCCTGCAACGCGTTGTATCTGGCGGCCACCTCGGCCTGTTTTTCGAGCTTTTCGAGGTTGGCATTGAGCTCGCGCAGGATGTCTTCGACCCGCGTGAGGTTCTCGCGCGTGTCGTGCAGCCGGTTCTCGGTCTCTCGGCGGCGCTCCTTGTATTTGGAGACGCCGGCGGCCTCTTCGAGGAACAGGCGCAGTTCCTCGGGGCGGCTTTCGATGATGCGGCTGATGGTGCCCTGGCCGATGATGGCGTAGGCGCGCGGCCCCAGGCCCGTGCCCAGGAACACGTCCTGGACGTCGCGGCGGCGCACGGGCTGGTTGTTGAGGTAATAGCTGCTGGTGCCGTCGCGCGTGAGCACGCGGCGCACGGCCACCTCGCCGTACTGGCCCCATTGGCCGCCCGCACGGTGGTCGGAATTGTCGAACACCAGCTCGACGCTGGCGCGGCTGGCCTGCTTGCGCGTGGTGGTGCCAGAAAAGATCACGTCCTGCATGGACTCGCCACGCAGCTCGCTGGCCTTGCTTTCGCCCAGAACCCAGCGCACCGCATCCATGATGTTGGACTTGCCGCAGCCGTTCGGCCCCACCACGCCCACCAGCTGACCAGGCAGCATGAAATTGGTGGGTTCAGCGAACGACTTGAAGCCGGAGAGTTTGATGGAATTGAGACGCACGAATCACCTGTAACACCGTACCACTGGCAAAGCGCCAGGGCCGGTCGTCAGTCGCCGCCGGGCGCGCTGGCGTGCCGGGCGGTTCGAAGGGTGAATGTTAACTGAGGTGGTTGGCGTTGCCGCGCAGCGTGGGCCGGGTCATCGCCTGCGCGGCCTGGGAATGCAGAGCAGCCCCGCACGCCGGCCCATGGGCCCGGGGGCTACCCAGCCCCTGTTTGTCGACTTTTTTTACACATCATCCGGCCGCTTGTGAAATTGGGATACCAAGTGTTTGATTTTGTTATCTATTTTCTGAGTGGCATACATCATGCTTCCTGGTGCGCACCACCGCAAGAAAATCCAAGGAAAGTCCTCCATGAATCTCCAGAAACTTCTTCACACCGTTGCCCTTTGCGGCGGATTGATGGGAATGGGCAGCAGCCATGCTGCGGCCATGATCTTCGACAGCGTGACCGACACGGGTTCGATTCTGTATTCGGCGACCCAGGATGGCGCCACGCTTTCCGCAACGGTGAAGTTCACACTCAACTCTTTGACAGCAGCCCAAGCCATCTTTGAAGTGGAGGTGCTGAACAACTCCTTTGGCCCAGGGACCAACCGGCTGACGTCGTTTGGCATCGACATCGTGAGCCCCACATTAAATTTTGCGTCAGCCAACGAAGGCTGGGATGCCACGCGCAACACCAACTTCCCGTCTTTTCAAACCGTAGACCTTTGCATTTGGGACGGCAGCAGCTGTTCCGGCGGGGGTAACCAGGGCGTTGGTGAGGGGCAGAGGGATATCTTTGCGCTGACACTGGGGACCGCCGGGAATTTCCTCACGAATGGGGTTTCATTCACAAGCCCCTATGCCGCCAAGTTTCAAGACGCTGGAACCCAGGGCAGCTCCATTGAACTCGCCGGCTGCATTGTGGGCACGCCCCATTGCGATCCCACCCCGGTTCCCGAGCCGGCCTCGATCGCGCTGGTGGGTTTGGGCCTGCTTGGCGCCGCCCTGGCCCGCCGCCGCAAGGCTTGAACGCACGGCGATGCCCCAGAACAGGCCAGACATCTTGCCTGCCCCCGCAAAAAGCGCTCGGTGAGCGCTTTTTCATGGGCGCTTCCAGTCCGTGGGCCAATGGCCGGTTCTCTGTACCCTGTCAGGGCGGACTCACGAGCAAACCGATCCTGTTTTTTGAAAGGGCCACTTCAGTCCTGGCGTTCATAGAGAAAGCGCTGGCAACCATCCATTCTGGTGAAAGCAGGATGAGGGCAGAGCAACGGATGCTGCCTCGCCTACGTCTGCGGCAGGTCCGGGCCATTGGTCTGCAGCACCAGCGCCTCGAACTCGGCCGCCGGCAGTGGTGGACTCAGCAAAAAACCCTGCCAGGCGTGGCAATGGTTGCGGGCCAGGAACTCACGCTGCGCCTCGGTTTCAACGCCCTCGGCGATCACGCGCAAGCCCAGGCTGGTAGCCAGCGCCACCACGGTGCGGGCGATGGCCGCGTCGTTGGGGTCGGTGAGCACGTCGCGCACAAAGTTCTGGTCGATCTTGAGCTGGTCGAGCGGCAGACGCTTGAGGTAAGCCAGCGACGAATAGCCGGTGCCAAAGTCGTCCAGCGAAAAACCCACGCCATAGGCCCTGAGCTGGCCCATTTTCTCGATGGTGTCTTCCACGTCGTCGAGCAGCAGGCCTTCGGTCAGCTCCAGCTTGAGGAGATGCCCATCGGCGCCCGTGCCAGCCAGCGCCGCCAGCACCTGCGGAACGAAATCGGCCTGGTGGAACTGCCGTGGGCTCACATTGACGGCCAGGCACAGCGAGGCCAGGCCCGGTTGCTCCGACCACAATGCCAGCCGCTCGCAAGCGGTCTTGAGCACCCATTCACCCAGCGGCAGGATCAGGCCCGACTCCTCGGCCAGCGGAATGAACTGGGCGGGCGAGATGAAACCGCCCTGCGGGTGGCGCCAGCGCAGCAGCGCCTCGGCACCGGTGATGCGGCCCTGCTCGATCTGCGCCTGGTAATACAGCTCGAACTGGCCCTGGGCCAGACCGGCACGCAGGTCCTGCTCCATGGCCGCCCTTGCGCTCACGGCGGCCTGCATTTGCGGGTCGTAGAACCGCAGGGTGTCGCGCCCCGCCGATTTGGCCTGGTACATGGCCAGGTCCGCCCGCTTGAGCAGCTCGTCCACGGTTTCGCGCATGCCGCTGAAAATGGTGATTCCCATGCTCAGCGAACTGTGGTGGACCTCACCGTGCAACTGGTAGGGCTCGCGCAGCGTCGCCAGAATTTTCTGGCCCGTTTCTTCGCTGCGTGCCGCCGCCTCTTCGGGGTTGTTGCCCAGGTCTTCCAGCACCACCACGAATTCATCGCCACCCTGGCGCGCCACCGTATCGTCCTCATGCACGCAGCCGAGCAGCCGCTGGGCCACTTGCTGCAGCAGCATGTCGCCGCACTCGTGGCCCTGGGTTTCGTTGAGGGTCTTGAAATTGTCCAGGTCCAGCAACAGCAGGGCCCCACTGCGCCGGTGCCTGGCGCTGGCAGCCAGCGCCTGCTGCAGCCGATCCCTGAGCAGGCGGCGATTGGGCAGGCGCGTGAGCGGGTCGTAAAAAGCGAGGTAGCGGATTTCCTCTTCGTCGGCCTTGCGCTGGCTGAGATCCACCAGAGTGAACAGGTGGCCACCGTCCACCATGGCACCGGCAATTTCCACGGTGCGCTGCTGGCCATCCTTGCAATGGATGGTGTACTCACCGGCGGCAATGGTGCCGTCGCCGGCAATCGCCTGGGTGCGTGCCGCAGTCCATTCGGCGCGGGTGCGCTCGCGGTACTGCACGTCGGGGTACACCGCGGGCCACCAGTCCTGGCCCGTGGGCACGTCGTCCTCGGTGTAGCCGCAGATCTGCACGAACTGATCGTTGCGAAACACCATGCGCCCGTCCTGCTGCACCAGGCACACGCCCACGGGCAGCCGCTGCAAAATGCTGCGCAGGCGCAACTCGCTTTTGCGCAGGTGGTCTTCCATCTGCTTGCGCGCGGTGATGTCCTGCACCACGGCAATGTGAAAACCAGGCTGCGCCCCGGGAGCCCACATGGGAGACACCGTCAGGTCCACCCACACGGTGTGGCCGTCGCGGTGGAAATAGCGCGTTTCCATGTGGTACTCGGAGATCTCGCCCGCTTTCAGGCGCTCCAGCAGGGCCAGATCCTCGGCCAGCTCGGCGGGGTGGCTGATGGTCTGAAAATCCATCCGGACCATCTGCTCCACCGAGTAACCCAGGATATCTCCGTATTTCTGGTTGACGCGAACGAACTGCCCGGTCTGCGTATCGACCTGCGCCATGCCCACGGCCGCCTGCCTGAATACGGCGCGAAAGCGCTCTTCGCTCTGGCGCCGGGCATCGTCCGACACCCGCGCCCGCGCCAGGGCCAGCGCGCGCTGTCGACCCAGCACTGCCACCAGCGCTGCCAGCAGCACAGAAACCAGCGTCCCCGCCAGACCGGCCAGCAGCGGCAGGCGCCGCTCGGACGGAGAGAGAAAGTCCTGGGTCGGCACAAAACCCAGGCGCCAGCGGCGATCGTGCACCTGCATATCCACCGTATGCAGCTGCACCGAGGCCGGCGCAGCATCCGTCAGTGCCAGCAAGGGAAGCTCCTTCTCGCCCTGTGCATTCGCCGCACCGGCATGCACCGGGCCACGATCGGTGATCGAGACGGCAATGCCTTGCAGGTAGCCCAGCGTGCGCAATCCGCCCACCAGGTCGTGGAGGCGGATGGTGGACGCCACGGCACCAAGAAAAACCGATTTCCCGCCCGGCCCCGCGGGGCCAAAGACCGGCACCCGCAGGGCCACGGCAGTGCGATGCTCCTGCTCCTGCGGCAGATCGAACGGCGCCGAAATCACCGTGTTGCCGGTTTCGCGGCTGTAGCGCATGGCCGCCAGGTTGGCGGGCTGGGCACTGATATCCATACCCAGCAGACCCTTGCCATCTTCCTCGGGCCACACATACTCCACCACAAAATACTCGGGGCGCTCGCCCGCGGGGTGGATGGCAAAGTCGGCCAGCCCCTGCGGCCGCACCGAAGTATCGGAGCGCACGCGGGCTTCGAATGCAGGGCGCTGGGCGGCTGTGACATAGCGCATAAAGGTCAGATTGCGTACCCCAGGGTAACGCTGACTCACATCCAGTTCGCGGGTGACGCGCTCGAACTCTGCATGGCTGAGCAGCGGGTTGACCATGAACAGTCCGCGCAGACCGTTGACGATTTCGGTGTTCGCCGCCATGCGCTGCGTCAGCGCACTGGAAAACTCCCGCACTTCATACAGGAAGCGGGCTTCGGAAATCGTGGCCACCGACCGCGCCTGTTGCTGCGCCAGCCAGAAGGTCGTCACCAGTCCCAGCACAGCCACCGCCGCGCCCAGCAGCCAGTGCCGGTGGCGGGTGAGGTGTGGCATGAATGTCATCGGCAATGGGGAATATTCAAAACGGACCGCGAAGGAACGCCAGGGATGGAGCCCCAGAGAATAGCGGCAATTCAGGGCCGGCCCCTGGACGCTGTGGGAAGCGACACGCAGCGCTGTTGGCTCAGCCTGCTGGATATGCCCCGCCGACCCATTCCAAAGGCACAATGGACCATCACCCGCTCCGCCAAGCGCCCTATGCCCGCGTTCACACCGGCCTGCCGGATTTTCCTTCTGCTGCGATGACGGCCCTGATCCCCCCGAACATGGTCGACCTGCTGCTCGACGCTGTCTGCATCGTCGATGCACAGGGCCGCTTTGTGTATGTCAGCCCCTCGTTCGAGCGCATTTTTGGCTATACACCCGAAGAGGCGGTGGGGCGACCCATGATTGAAATGGTGTACAGCGAAGACCGCGAGCGCACCCTGCGCGCCGCACAAAACATCATGGCGGGGACTCTTCAGCTGCATTTCGAGAACCGTTATGTGCGCAAGGACGGGCACATCGCCCATATCCGCTGGACAGCGCGCTGGGTGGAAGACCAGCAGGTCCGGCTGGCGGTGGCGCACGACATCACCGAGCGCAAGCACACCGAGTCGCTGCAGGCCGCCATCTATTCCATTTCCGAGGCGGCACAGGCGGCAGAAGACCTGGACACGCTGTTTGCAAAAATCCACCACATCATCGGCACGCTGCTGCCCGCCTCCAATTTTTCCGTCGCGCTGCACGACCGCCTGCCCGACACGATCAGCTTTCCCTACCATGTCGATGAGCGCCACCCGGCCCCCACGCCGCGCCCGCTGGATGCCGACGCACTGTGCTCCCACGTCATCCGCAAGGGGCAGACCCTGCTGCTCACCCCCGACAGCCTCCCGCCCACGGCGCCGCCCATGGCATCCACTCCCAGGCCGCTGTACTGGCTGGGTGTGCCATTGCAAACACCGGCGGGCGTGCTGGGGGCGCTGGTGCTGCAGGGCTATTCCGAGGAGGCGCGTTACTCCGAGCGAGACAAGGAACTGCTGCAATTCGTCTCCACCCAGGTGGCGTCCGCCATTGAGCGCACGCAAATGCGCAAGCGGCTGCAGCACATGGCGCAGTACGACCAGCTCACCCATCTGCCCAACCGGCAGCTGTTTCTGGATCGCCTGAAAACCGCGCTGCCCCGGGCCCAGCGTGAGCAGACGCTGCTGTCGCTGCTGTTCATTGACCTGGACCGCTTCAAGCAGGTGAACGACAGCCTGGGCCACTCGATGGGGGATCTGCTGCTGCAGCGCGTGGCCCAGCGGCTGCTGGAATGCGTGCGCGCCTCGGACACCGTGGCGCGCCTGGGCGGCGACGAGTTTGTCGTGCTGCTCGAAAGCGGCGACTCGGCCGAGCATGCCGCAGCGGTGGCCGAAAAAATACTGGCCACCTTCATCCAGCCCTTTGATCTGCACGGGCACCAGGTGACGATGCGGCCCAGCATCGGCGTTGCCATGCACCCGGACCATGGCAGCGAAGAAAGCCTGCTGCTCAGCCATGCCGATGCCGCGATGTACCGATCCAAGAACAGCGGCGGCAACCAGGTGTGCGTGGCCGGCGCTACCGGCATGGCACTGCAGTTCCTGCCGCGGCCAGGCGCACCGCACTGACACCGCGGGAACCCCATTCGTACAAGACACAAGGGCATCCCACCGCCGCGCGCCCGCAGTCCCTGCAGCCGTTTTCTTCCACCCTTCAAAAGCCCCGCACCATGCTTTACGCCAGCCTGAAACTGATCCACCTCCTGTCCATCATCGTCTGGATCGGCGGCATGGTCTTTGCCCATTTTTTCCTGCGCCCCGCAGCCCAGGCGCTGGAGCCTGCCGCGCGCGTGCAGCTCATGCACCAGGTGCTGCAGCGCTTTTTTGCCGCCGTGCTGGTGGCCGTGGTGCTGGTGCTGGCCAGCGGCTTGTGGATGATCGGCCAGTCGGCGCGCGAGGCCGCGCAATCGGGTGGCCGCTTTGCCATGCCCATGGCCTGGACGGTGATGGCCACGCTCGGGCTGGTGATGGTGGCCATCTTCGGCCACATCCGGCTCATCCTGTTCAAGCGCCTGCAGCGCGCCGTGGCCACGTCCGACTGGCCCGCCGGCGGCAAGGCGCTGGCCGGCATCCGCACCTGGGTGGGCATCAACCTGGTGCTGGGTGTGCTGACCGTGGTGGTGGCGCTGCTCGGATAGCGGTAACGGCCACGCCAGTCGGCACAGTGGCCCCTGCGCACGGCCACACCGTGCAAATCCAGGCCACCGGGCTGATGGAATGGCTGGCGCCAGGTGGCAGGGCATCCAGCGGGTGCGCCCTGGCAATCTCGTCCATGCGGTCGCGCTTGTCCACCGCATCCAGCGCAACCGCCTCGCTCGGGTCGAGCACGCCCTGCAAGCGGTGGTAGCGGTCGTCCAGCAGTTGCCTGGCCTGGTCATCCGAGATGCCCGCCACACCATCGGTGAGCCCATTGATGAGCGGCTGCGCCCACTGGGCATAGCCCCAGTACAGCTCAGAAAGCGCGAAGAATCTGTTCACCATCTCCCAGGGGTCGCGCAGCGGTCTTTGCGCGATGGGATGCAAGGCGCGGTGTATGGCCAATAGCCCCGCCATTGGCAAGCGCCGCAGACCGCCCGCAAAGACCACTGCCCCAAGGGTTGGAGCGAAATCGGGCGAGATCGTCAACAGGCTCTAATAGCTATTCATTCAATAGCACCCATCTCCGGCATCAGCATACCCTGCTGCGCCGCCACCGCCTCGCGCAAAAACGCCCAGGTGGCCTGGATACGCGCCACATGCTTGTTGTCGGCCGGCATGGACATCCAGAACGTGCGCTGGAACCGTGCCAGCCCCGGCAGCACCGGCACCAGCGCCGGGTCTTGCGCCGCCACAAACGCCGGCAGCACGGCCAGCCCGGCCCCGGCACGTGCGGCCTCGTACTGCGCCAGAATGCTGGTGCTGCGCAGCGCAAAGTGCGCGGGTCGGTGCAGTTCATCGAGGATCTGCAACTCCTTGCTGAACAGCAAGTCGTCCACGTAGCTGATGAAGGTGTGGCCCCGCAGGTCGTCAGCCGTATGGATGGGGGCGTTGCGCTCCAGATAGCTGCGCGCGCCATAAAGCTGCAGCACATAGTCGGTGAGCTTGACCACCAGCACCGCGCCGCGCGCCGGGCGCTCCAGCGAGATCACGATGTCGGCCTCGCGCCGGGACAGGTGCACCAGGCGCGGCAGCGCCAGCAGGTCCACCACCAGCCCGGGGTGGCTCAGCGCAAAGCGGGCCAGCTGGGGGGCCAGGATCAGGTTGCCAAAGCCCTCGGTGGTGCCTATGCGCACCAGGCCATGCAGGCCCTGGCGCACGCCGGGCGCGGCGTTTTCCACCGCCAGAAAGGCCGCCTCCATGGCCTCGACCTGGGGCAGCAGCGCGCGCCCGGCCTCGGTCAGCCGGTGGCCGCCGGCCTCGCGCGCAAAAAGGGCCGATCCCACCTGTTTTTCCAGCGCCTGCAGGCGGCGCGCCACCGTGGTGTGGTCCACCGCCAGGCGGCGGGCGGCGCCCACCAGCGTGCCGGCGCGGGCCAGTTCCAGAAAGTAGCGCAGGTTGTCCCAGTCCATGGGCTCACCGTGCGCGACCTGGCGCGCGCTCGTGCAGCGGCGCGCTGGGCGCGCGGCTCAGGGCGTTGTTGCCCCGCACCAGCGTGCGCAACATGTCCATGAACACCGCACGCTGCTCGGGTGCCAGGGGTTCGAGCATGCGCTCCTGGGCGCGCAACATGCCGGGCTCCACCGCTTCCAGCAGGCGCCGGCCGTCGGGCGTGATGGTCAGTAGCCGTACACGCCGATCCTGGGGGTGGGTGTGGCGCTTCATCAGGCCACGCGATTCCAGGCGGTCGATCACGCTGCCAATGGTGGAGGTATCAAAGCCAATGGTACGGGCCAGCGTGCGCTGGTCAATGCCCGGCTCGCGCCCGACGGCGTTCAGCGCGGCGTATTGAACAGGCGTGATGCCATCGGCCTGCGTTTCCTCCAGAAACACCGCCACGGCGATCTGCTGCAGGCGGCGGATGTGGAAGCCAGGGAGGTTATCGACTTCTACGGACATGGCAAATTAAGGGTTTCCACTGATCTTGACTCGGATCATTTTAGCCCTACACTAATCGTCAGTGTACTTTTTATATGCACACGGTTTATTGATCTACATCAGTGGCACATTCAACGGAGACAGCGGCAATGAACGTTTTGAAAACTCCCACGGCACCGGTCCTGGTCGCTGGCGGTGGCATCGGCGGCGTGGCGGCGGCCTTGGCGCTGGCGCGCCAGGGTTACGCGGTCAAGGTGCTGGAGCAAGCCCCCCAGCTCGGCGAGATTGGCGCGGGCATCCAGTTGGGCCCCAACGCCTTTGCCGCGTTCGATGCGCTGGGAATTGGCGAGCTGGCGCGCGGCCGCGCGGTCTATACCGACGAAATGGTCATGCACGACGCACTGGACGAATGCCTGGTGGGCCGCATCCCCACCGGCGAAGCCTTTCGCCAGCGCTTTGGCAACCCCTACGCGGTGATCCACCGTGCCGACATCCACACCGCGCTGCTGGAGGGGGCACAAGCCCATGGCGCCATTGAAACGCTGACCGGCACGCGCATCGAGCGTGTGGAGCAAGCCGGCGACACCGTGACGGTGTACGACCAGCATGGCATGGCACACCACGGCCAGGCGCTGATCGGCGCCGACGGCGTGAAGTCCGTCGTACGCCAGCAGTACGTGGGCGATGCGGCCCGCGTCTCGGGCCATGTGGTGTACCGTGCCGTGGTCGAGAAGAATGATTTCCCCGAAGACCTGCGCTGGAACGCCGCCAGCATCTGGGTCGGCCCCAACTACCACCTCGTGCACTACCCGCTGCGCGGCGGCGAGCAATACAACGTGGTCGTGACTTTCCACAGCCGCGAGCAGGAGGAATGGGGTGTGCGCGAAGGCAGCCGCGAAGAGGTGCAAAGCTACTACCGCGACTGCTGCCCCCGCGCCCACCAGCTGATCGACATGCCCAAGAGCTGGAAGCGCTGGGCCACCGCCGACCGCGAGCCCATTGGCCAATGGACCTTTGGCCGCGCCACCTTGCTGGGCGATGCTGCCCACCCCACGCTGCAATACCTGGCACAGGGCGCCTGCATGGCGCTGGAAGACGCGGTGACGCTGGGCGAAGCCTTGAAGCGCTGTAACCAGGACTTCCCCAAGGCACTCTCGCTGTATGAGCGCTCTCGCGTGGCCCGCACGGCGCGGGTCGTGCTGTCGGCACGCGAAATGGGCCGCATCTTCCACGCCAAGGGCGTGGAGCGCCTGGTGCGCAACGACCTCTGGAAGAACCGCAGCCCCGAGCGCTTTTATGACGCCATGGAGTGGTTGTACGGCTGGAAGGTGGACAACTGCCTGGCCGACTGAGCGTGGCGCCATGCCCGTTCGTACCGCACCCCGTCGTCAACAGAAAGATTTCCCATGAGCGTGATTGATACCGTACCGTCGCCCGTCCGCCTGTCTGCCGTGGCGGCCCACGGCCAGCCCGAACCCACGCCGGCGCTGGAGCAGCTCTACCGCGGCTTCGAGCAGGAAATGCTGGTGCCGCTGTGGACACAGATCGGCGACCTGATGCCCGCCCACCCCCAGAGCAAGGCCAGCGCCCACCTGTGGCGCTGGGACCGGCTGGTCGAGCTGGCCGATGAAGCCGGCCGCATTGTGCCGGTGGGCCGGGGGGGCGAGCGCCGTGCCATCGCCCTGGCCAACCCCTCCCTCGGCGGTCGGCCCTTTGCCACACCCACCCTGTGGGCGGCCATCCAGTACCTGATGCCCGGCGAGGATGCGCCCGAGCACCGCCACACCCAGCACGCCTTTCGCTTCGTCGTCGAAGGCGAAGGGGTGTGGACCGTCGTGAACGGTGATGCCGTGCGCATGTCGCGCGGTGATTTTCTGCCCCAGGGCGGCTGGAACTGGCATGCCCACCACAACGCGGCCGACAAGCCCATGGCCTGGATCGACGGGCTGGACATTCCCTTCGCCTACGGCACCGAATCCCAGTTCTTCGAGTTTGGCCGCGATGCGCTCAGCCCTGGCGAGCGCATTTCGCCCGAGTTCTCGCGTTCCGAACGGCTGTGGGGCCACCCCGGCCTGCGCCCGGTTTCCCAGCTGCAGGAGCAACCCGTCACGCCGCTGCTGGCCTACCGCTGGGTGGACACCGACAAGGCGCTGAATGAACAGTTGGCCCTGGAAGCCGAGGGCCATGGCGCGACGCTGAGCCCCGGCCATGCCGCCGTGCGGTTCACCAACCCGACCAATGGCCGTGACGTGCTGCCCACCATCCGCTGCGAAATGCACCGCTTGCGCGGCGGCGCCAGCGCCCGCACGCGCCGGGAGGTCGGCTCGTCGGTGTTCCAGGTGTTCGACGGCCAGGGCACCGTGAAGGTGGGAGACCGCCAGTGGCAGGTGCACCGGGGCGACATGTTCGTGGTGCCGTCATGGCAGCCGTTCACCGCCCAGTGCGACGCCGGCCAGCCCTCTCTGGACCTGTTTCGCTTCAGCGACACGCCCATTTTTGAAGCCGTGCATGCCTGGCGTGAACAGGTGGAACCGGCCTGAATCCCGCCACACCATTTCTCTGCGCAGCGCCCGTGCACCCATGTGGCAGGGCTCTGCATCATTTCTTGCCTGACTGGAAGACCCGATGACCGCTACCCCCTACCTCTGGACCCCCTCCCCCGTTCAATCCCTGCCTGTGCGCGGCAGCGCACAGCGCCTGCCCATCCATCGCCTGTTCTTCGTGGGCCGCAACTACCACGCGCATGCCGTCGAAATGGGCCGCCCTGTGGACAAGAGCGTCGAGCGCCCCTTCTACTTCACCAAGGCACCCCAGACGCTGACTGAATCGGGTGCCACTGTGGCCTACCCGCCAGAGACCAAGAATTACCACTTCGAGATGGAACTGGTCGTCGCGATCGGCAAGGCCGGTTTCCGCATTCCGGCCGAGCAGGCCCATGAATACATCTACGGCTACGCCTGCGGCCTCGACATGACGCGCCGCGACCTGCAACTGGTGGCGCGCGACAAGGGCCGCCCCTGGGACCTGGGCAAGGACGTGGAGCAGTCGTCCGTTGCCACCGAAGTGGTGCCCATGCCCGGCAAGGTCATCGAATCGGGCGTGATCGAGTTGTCGGTCAACGGCGCGGTCAAGCAGCAGTCCAACGTGGACAAGCTGATCTGGAACATTCGCGAGATCATTGCCGATCTGTCGCTGTTCTACCACCTGCAGCCGGGCGACCTGATCTACACCGGCACGCCCGAAGGCGTCGGCGCCGTGCTGCCCGGCGACAAGATCACCGGCTGTGTGGAAGGTGTTGGCGAGATCGCGCTGACCGTGGGCCAGCCCGAATAAACCGAGGAGCCCGCCTTGAAGCTCTACAGCTTTTTCCGCAGCGGCACGTCGCACCGCCTGCGCATCGCGCTCAACCTCAAGGGCCTCACGCCCGACTACGTGCCGGTGGACCTGCGTGTGGACGAGCAAGCGCAAGCGCCGTTCAAGGCCATCAACCCGCAGGGCCTGGTGCCCGCGCTGGAGATGGACAACGGCCGGGTGCTGATCCAGTCGCCAGCCATCATCGAATGGCTGGAAGAGCGCCATCCCACGCCTGCCCTGCTGCCCGCCGACCCCGAAGCCCGGGCCCATGTGCGGGCCCTGGCCGCCATCGTGGGCTGCGACGTGCACCCTATCAACAACCGCCGCATCCTGCAGTACCTGCGCAAGCAGTTCGGCGCGGATGAGACTGCCATCAACGCTTGGTGCGCCACCTGGATCACCGCCGGGTTTGACGCCATCGAGGCCCTGCTGGCCAAGGACAGCGCACGCGGCAGCTTCTGCTTTGGCGGTGCGCCAAGTCTGGCCGATGTGTACTTGATCCCGCAGGTGGAAAGCGCCCGCCGCTTTGGCGTGGACATGGGCCAATGGCCGCTTATCAGCGCCGTGGATGCCGCCTGCGCCGAGCTACCCGCCTTTGCCCGAGCAGCTCCGGCGGCCCAACCGGATGCCTGAGCCCACAGGGCTTTGAAGATATTTGAAAAGACGACATCGGCCCGGCGCCAGCGGCCGATGCGCTAACGCGCGCGTGCCTCCCCTTACCGCCCCGCGCTGCAACAAGACCGGCGCCCGACCGTGCCA
This sequence comes from Acidovorax sp. JHL-9, assembly GCF_000426205.1. Taxonomy (NCBI): domain Bacteria; kingdom Pseudomonadati; phylum Pseudomonadota; class Betaproteobacteria; order Burkholderiales; family Comamonadaceae; genus Acidovorax; species Acidovorax sp. JHL-9. The sequence goes on along the minus strand of NZ_AUEX01000015.1, from coordinate 24,548 downwards.
GCACTCAGAACCTTTACCAGGAGACAAAACATGCCCGCCTTTCTTCCCGCCGCTGCGACACCCACACAGCCTCCAACACCCGCCGCGTCGCGCGGCTGGCGCCGCCGTGCGCTCACCACCGCAGCATTGCTGCTGGGCGGTGCGGGAGCAAGCGGGCTGGCCTGGGCCCAGAGCAGTCCACCCGCTTATCCCGGCAAGCCGGTCACCATGGTCACCGCCTTCGCCGTGGGCAGCGGCCCCGATGCGGTGCTGCGCCTCGTGGCCAGCAAGCTGTCGGTGGCCTGGAAGCAAAGCGTGACAGTGGACAACCGCCCCGGTGGCGGCGGCTTCATCGCGATCGAGGCCGCACGCCGTGCCGCGCCCGACGGCCACACCCTGCTGCAACTCGACAGTGAACATCTGTCCGCCCTGCCGCATCTGTACAAGCAACGCAACTTCCAGACGCTGCAGGTCTTCGACCCCGTCGCGCCGCTGTTTCGCACGCCATTCCTGGTCGCCGTGCCCACGCAGTCGCCCTGGAAAAACATGGGCGACCTGATCGCCGCCGCCAAGAAGGGCCCGGGCACGGTCAGCTACGGCTCGTGGGGCGTGGGCAGCCCGGGCCACCTGGGCGGCGAATGGCTGGACCTGGTGGCAGGCACGCAGATGACCCATGTACCGTTCCGCGAGGTGAGCCAGCTCTTCACCTCAGTGGCCAATGGCGACCCTGCCTGGAGCCTGGGCAGCATTCCATCCAGCCAGGGCATCTACAAGGCGGGCAAAATCCGCTACCTGGCCGTGGCCGGACCGCGCCGCATCGCCCAGATGCCCGATGTGCCCACCCTGGCCGAGGCCGGCGGCCCCGCGCAGGTGGATGTGAACTCGTTTGTGTCCCTGCTCGCCCCCAAGGGCGTGCCCGCCACCGTACGCGCACAGATCCACGCCGACGTCCTCAAGGTGCTGCAGGATCCCGAAGTGCGCGAGAAATTCAACACCTTCGCGTTCGAGCCGCTGTCGTGGTCGGTGGAAGAAATCCAGCGCCAGGCCGGCATCAAGTCCGAGCAGTACAAGCTGCTGATTCAAAAGGCCAACATCAGCCTGGACTGAAAACCCCGGCGGTGCCGGGGAGTCGCTGCAGCCCCTTCACGCCCGCCTGGGCCCTTTTCCTGCTCACACCGGAAAGGGCCCAGGCGGGCGCTTTGTTGCCAGGGCGGTTTGCACAGATTTCCGATGTGCAAATATGCAAAAAAGCAGTGCAATTTTCTCTATTGCACCAGCAATTTCGCACAGCTACCATGGCGGGGTTTTGGGCACTTTGCCCGCACTTTCCTCCAGGAGACAACCCCATGAACGCACCCACCAACGTGGCCGCACTGGCCCCCACCGTCAAGCTGCTGATCGGCGGCCAGTTTGTCGAATCCAAGACCACCGAGTGGCGCGATGTGGTCAACCCGGCCACGCAAGAAGTGCTGGCCCGCGTGCCCTTTGCCACCGACGAAGAAATCAATGCCGCCGTGGCCGTCGCCAAGGAAGCCTTCAAGACCTGGAAGAAAACCGCCATTGGCGCGCGTGCCCGCATCTTCCTCAAGTACCAGCAGCTGATCCGTGAAAACATGGGCGAGCTGGCCGCCCTGCTGACAGCCGAGCAGGGCAAGACCCTGCCCGACGCCGAAGGCGACGTGTTCCGTGGCCTGGAGGTGGTCGAGCACGCCGCCAGCATCGGCAACCTGCAGCTCGGCGAGCTGGCCAACAACGTGGCCGGCGGCGTGGACACCTACACCCTGCTGCAGCCCCTGGGCGTGTGCGCCGGCATCACCCCGTTCAACTTCCCGGCCATGATTCCGCTGTGGATGTTCCCCATGGCCATTGCCACGGGCAACACCTTCGTGCTCAAACCCTCCGAGCAAGACCCCATGGTCACCATGCGCCTGGTGGAGCTGGCGCTCGAAGCCGGCATTCCGCCCGGCGTGCTGAACGTGATCCACGGTGGCGAGCGCGCGGTCAACGCCATCTGCGACCACAAGGACATCAAGGCCGTCTCGTTCGTGGGCTCCACCAAGGTGGGCACGCATGTGTACAACCGCGCCACCCTGTCCGGCAAGCGCGCGCAATGCATGATGGGCGCCAAGAACCACGCCATCATCCTGCCCGACGCGAACAAGGAGCAAACGCTCAACGCCATCGCCGGTGCCTCGTTTGGCGCCGCTGGCCAGCGCTGCATGGCCCTGCCCGTGGTGGTATTGGTGGGCGAGGCGCAAAAGTGGATTCCCGAGCTGGTGGCCAAGGCCCAAACGCTCAAGGTCAATGGCGGCACCGAAAAGGGCACCGATGTGGGCCCGCTGGTGTCCTGCGCCGCCCTCGCCCGCGTGGAAGGCCTGATCGAGCGCGGCATTGCCGACGGCGCCACGCTGGAGCTCGACGGTCGCAAGCCCGTGGTGCCCGGCTATGAAAAGGGCAACTTCGTGGGCCCGACGATCTTCTCGAACGTGAAACCCGGCATGGCCATCTACGACCAGGAAATCTTTGGCCCCGTGCTGGCCCTGGTGCCCGCCGCCGACATCGACGAAGCCATCGAGTTCATCAACGCCAACCCCAACGGCAACGGCACGGCCATCTTCACGCAAAGCGGCGCCGCGGCCCGCAAGTTCCAGGAAGAAATCGACGTGGGCCAGGTCGGCATCAACGTGCCAATTCCTGTGCCGGTGCCGCTGTTCTCGTTCACCGGCTCGCGCGCCTCCAAGCTGGGCGACCTGGGCCCCTACGGCAAGCAGGTCATCATGTTCTACACGCAGACCAAGACCGTGACGGCCCGCTGGTTCGATGACAGCACCACGTCGCAAGGCGTGAACACCACCATCAGCCTGAAGTAACCCCCTGAGCCGCTTCGCGGCTTCCCCCTTTCTCTGCATCGCTGCGCGATGCGGAAGGGGGACGCAGCCAGCGCGGCGGGGTGGCCCTTGCGCGGCTGCCGCGCCTTGGGCCGCGCCAGTTTTTGCGCGCGGTCGTCGGTGGTAAAAGCAGGGCATGCAAATTTTCAAGACGAAGAAGCGGGGATTGGCAATGGTCTTCGGTGCTGCGTGCGTGATGCTGATGGGAGCCAATGCCCACGCACAGGCCGGTGCCGCCTGCAGGCCCGGCGGCACGGTGGACGAAACCAATGCCTGCGCCGTGCAGGCCTATCAGGCGGCAGACACGCAGATCGGCATCCTCTATGGGGATGTGATGCGCGCCCTGTCGGCCCATGAACGGCCCCAGTTGCGGCAGGAACATTCGGCCTGGCAACGCGAACGCACCACCCGCTGCAAGCAGGCCCAACGCAGTGCCGAAGCGCAGCCCCAGTGGCCGCGCCTCTACCACGAGTGCCTGACGACCGAGACCGAGGCCCGCCGCAAGGGCCTGATGCGCTGGCTGACGCTGGACCACCCTTCCGCCAAGCCTTCCAACTAGAAAAATCCACCCCAGAACAACAAGTACCAACGAGACAAGCAGCATGGACTTTGAACTCACCGAAGAACAGCGCGCCTTTGCCCAGACCGCGCGCGAATTTGCCGAAGGCCAATTGGCGCCCCACGCGGCGCAGTGGGACGCCGAAGGCATCTTCCCCAGGGAAGCCATCGCCAAGGCCGGTGCGCTGGGTTTTTGCGGTCTGTACGCGCCCGAGAGCGCAGGCGGCCTGGCCCTGCCCCGTCTCGACGCCACGCTGGTGTTCGAGGAAATGGCCGCCATCGACCCCAGCACCACCGCTTTCATCACCATCCACAACATGGCCACCTGGATGCTGGGCACCTGGGCCACACCCGCCGTGCGCGAGCACTGGGGCCCGCTGCTGACCACCGGCGAAAAGCTGGCCAGCTACTGCCTGACCGAGCCCGGCGCAGGCTCGGACGCCGCCTCGCTCAAAACGCGCGCCGAGCTGGTCGGCCATGAATACGTCATCAACGGCAGCAAGGCCTTCATCAGCGGCGCGGGCGCCACCGATGTGCTGGTGCTGATGGCCCGCACCGGCGACGCGGCCTCGGGCGCGGGCGGCATCAGCGCCTTGGTGGTGCCCGCAGACAGCGCGGGCACCACCTATGGCAAAAAAGAACACAAGATGGGCTGGAACAGCCAGCCCACGCGCACTATCAGCTTCGACAACGTGCGCATCCCGGCCGACCACCTGCTGGGCCGCGAGGGCGAAGGCTTCAAGATCGCCATGAAGGGCCTGGACGGCGGGCGCATCAACATCGCCACCTGTTCGGTGGGCGCGGCCCAGGGCGCACTGAACGCCGCCCAGCAATACCTGCACGACCGCAAGCAGTTCGGCAAACCCATCGCCAGCTTCCAGGCGCTGCAGTTCAAGCTGGCCGACATGGCCACCGAACTCGTCGCCGCGCGCCAGATGGTGCGCCTGGCTGCAGCCAAGCTCGACGCCGGCGCGCGCGACGCCTCCACCTACTGCGCCATGGCCAAGCGCTTTGCCACCGACACGGGCTTCAACGTGGTCAACGAGGCCCTGCAACTGCACGGCGGCTACGGCTACATCCGCGAATACCCGCTGGAGCGCCTGCTGCGCGACGCGCGCGTGCACCAGATCCTGGAAGGCACGAACGAAATCATGCGCGTGATCATTGCGCGGCGCATGCTGGACGGCGACGCCCCGGAGGTGATTCGCTAGGTTTTTTATAGCTTCTGGCGCCCATCCAACAAGCGCTAGAAGCCAATTCAACCCCAAACCATGCCGGCCCGCCCCCTCCGCGACGAAACCCTGCACCTGATCGACGCCGTGCGCAGCGCGCTGGCGCAATGCAGCGATGTGGACGAGCGCCGGCTGTTTGGTAGCCATGCCTTTTTTGTGGATGGCAAGCTTTGCATTGCCGTCAAGGGCGAAGACCTGCTGGTGCGCCTGCCTCCGGCGCGGCACGCCGAGTTTCAGGAAATGCAGGCCACGCGCGAGCTATCGCCCGAGGGCAAGATGCAAGGCTACTTCTGGGTGGAGCCCAACGGTTACGCCACGCGCGCGCAGTGGCATTTCTGGCTGCGCGAAGCCCTGGCCTACAACCCGCACGCCAAGGCCACGCCGCCGCGCAAGCGGGCCGCAGCCAACCGGCCGCCCGCAGCGCCGCCCGCCCCCAAGGGCAAGCGGCACAGCATTTTTGACGACGACACCCCGTGATTTCAAGCCTTTTTGGCCGCTAGCGCTTATGCAACAAGCGCCAGAAGCTATTAAATTGATACCAATATCCATCCCTCACCCACATCACCACCAGGAGACAACCGCATGAAAATCGCATTCATTGGCCTCGGCAACATGGGCGGCCCCATGGCCATCAACCTCATCAAGGCAGGCCACAGCGTCAAGGCCTTTGACCTGAGCCCGGACGCCGTGGCCAAAGTGGTATCTGAAGGCGGCCAGGCCGCCGCCAGCGCGCAAGACGCCGTGCAGGGCGCCGAAGCCATCGTCAGCATGCTGCCCGCCAGCCAGCATGTGGAAACGCTGTTCCTGGGCAGCAACGGCCAGCCCGGCCTGCTGGCCCACATCGCCAAGGGGGCGCTGGTGATCGACAGCTCCACCATCGCCGCCGCCACCAGCCAGAAGGTGGCCAAGGCCGCTGAAGCCGCAGGCATCGACTTCATCGACGCCCCCGTATCGGGCGGCACCGGCGGCGCCATTGCGGGCACGCTCACCTTCATGGTCGGCGGCACGGCAGCCGCCCTGGAGCGCGCCCGCCCCCTGCTCGAAAAAATGGGCGCCAACATCTTCCACGCCGGCGCCGTGGGCGCAGGCCAGACCGCCAAGATCTGCAACAACATGCTGCTGGGCATCTTGATGGTGGGCACCAGCGAGGCCATCGCCCTGGGTGTGGCCAACGGCCTGGACCCGAAGGTGCTGAGCGAGATCATGCGCCGCAGCTCGGGCGGCAACTGGGCGCTGGAAAAGTACAACCCCTACCCCGGCGTGCACGAAAACGCCCCCGCCAGCAAGGGCTACACCGGCGGCTTTGGCACGGATTTGATGCTCAAGGACCTGGGGCTATCGCAGGAAAACGCCACTGCCGTGAAAGCCAGCACCCCGCTGGGCGGCATGGCCCGCGCGATTTACGCCGCGCACAGCATTGCGGGGCATGGCGGAGAGGACTTTTCGAGTGTGATCAAGATGTTGCAGAAAAACGGGTAAAACGGATTTACCTGTAAACCTTCTGCCAAAAGGGCGCTGTAGCTTGAAGTTACAGCGCCTTTTTTCCATTATGTTGGGGACAAGGCCTCTCAGCACTCTTGAGAAAACCCAATTGCAGTCAGACAACTCTTCATTTCTCTGCGCCTGCTTCCGACCCACAGCGGCCTTCCGGATAAAAGCCTCCAAGCCGTTATTCAGCGAACTGGCAGCAACGCCTTCCCCGCGTGCCACCAGGGGCACCCTCATGCCCGGTTCATAGGTACGCCGCACCAGCGCCGCCTTCCCTGCAAGAGACCACCGCCTGCGGCACCGGAGATTCAATGGAACATCTCGGTATCCTCGTACCAGTCGGATCGCGTTAGAAACAGTTCCATAGCGATTGATCGTGATCAAATGATCGCTGCCTCGCTGCGAGCAAGCTATAACGTGATCGCACCAAAATATCTTCAGCAGGACTTCACAACAGAAGGCCATATGCCCAAACGATATCTACCCTACTTGCCCCTGTTGTTTCCACTGCTCCTCTCCTCATGCGCCACCGATCAGACGTCGTCGATACACTCAGCAGTCGATCGCGCCCCTTCATTTTGGTGCGCCCCCAAACTGGCGGCAGGCAAGGGTAGGATTTGGATTTATCGAACGGCACCGAAACGGATGGGATTGCCCCCCGACATCGTCGTAGACAACAGGCTTTACGAGGCACTTCGCCCCGGCACTGCCTACACGATTGACGTCGCTCCCGGAAAGCACGAAGTCAAGCTCGCCCATGACAAGGACAAGCTCGACATAGAGGTGGTTGAGGGCAGCGATACCTTTATTCGCTTTGACATGGACCCCGCGCCATTCGGGCGGGGTTTCTTTCCAGTTCTTGTCGTTCGTGAAATCGCAAAAATTGAAATACACGAGCACACCGGGACTGACTTCACCTGCACCAAAGACTAGCCGAGCCAATGGAGCGACTGCATGCTGGAAAAGAAATTGGATTCCGCAAGCCCAGCTAGCGAATTGGACCCAATTATGGGAAAAAATACCAAATCCAGCCAGCCACGGCGCTGCCTAAGCCTTCGTTCAAGCAGATCTGTCGAACACCCGCTTAATTTTCCCGGTGGCCGCCTCGCGCGATAGTCCGTAAATTTTCATCGCCAGCCATTTCAAAGTAGCATTTTTTTGGAAATAAATCATGAAAAAATTCTTATTTTTGATTATCTCCTCAGCACTATTAATTTCTGGCTGCACCTCAACCGCGATGAAGTCCTACTCTTCTGATGTGCCACCCGGTTCACTAAAGCTTATCCAGGTCATGGATGTCGCAAGCAGGGAAGACATGCTGCAAGGCAAGATATTTTACGAAGAATTAATAAATACAGGGATACCCGACAGCGATATTCGCGACGGAAGCATGGTTGTTGGTCGCATATATTGCTGCGGAGGTACGGCAGAGCTTCCAACCCGTCAATATGCCTACGTGCCTTCTCCAATGGACATACAGCCGCTTGACATTGTCGAGATACGAGTCGGCATATCACATTCAAACAAGGATCGCGGGACAGTCAATCGGGTTACTCGGGTAGTACAAAAGGCCAATGCTCAAGACCGCCAGTGCCGTTGGGTGCCTCCTGATCCAGGTTTATGGATGAGAATCCTGTACTGCGACTGGATGAGCCGCGAGGGATGGATTGAGCAAACCGGCTGGAATCACACTTGGTTAAAGCCCCCTTCCATGAGTCAAGACAAATAGTTTTTCTTGGCGGCCAAATCCTCGACTAACTGAAGCGTTTACAAACTGCACTCTCCGCCCTCTGCGCTCTGACGGCTTCTCACCCCCATGTTGTGCGACTTTTTCGCACTGTGCATGCACATCTTGGACAAGCCCGCCCTGTACAGGCTACAGTGCCCCTCAAGCACAAGCTCGCGGTACGACCGCAATGCAAAATGGCAAAGAAGTTTGATTTATACCAAGCGCCAAGCAGGCTTCGCTCGCTCGTACTAGCGGGAGCGGTGATTTTGGCTGGCTGTGCAACGCCGACTGGAGCACCGTGCTCCAATTGGTCAGTCAGATGCGGTTGCTATTGCGGTGCCAGCGGGGCTTGGTCTGGAATCGAACCAGAACCACCGGGAGAGGCTCCGAAGTGGACAACCCCATTTACACCCCGACCAGACCATGCGCTGAATGCTCAGGATAAGAAAGCCATTCGCACAGTCTACATTGATCACAACGTAGCGCTTCCACAGACACCCCGCGTCTGGACACGCTCGGATAGCTTGGCCGAAGGATATGGAGGTTTGGTTGCAATCAAAAAATCAACAGACAGAAGCAAAGAACAAGCAACGGTTGAATACCTTGATGCGAACAAAATTCGAATCGATGCAATGCTTGTGGATGCGTTTACCATCGAGCTTGAATCCCGAAATCAATTTTCAGTGATCAAGTCACCCATTGATGCTGATGCCACGATCAGGTTCGTTGTATTGATGTACGGAGTTGAACATACATTCAATCCATTTTCCAGAAATTACCGCACCCTCCTGAACGCCAGGGCAACGATGGCTGGTCCAGGAGACAAGATGGTCTGGATCAAAGAGATTTCAACGGAAAGTGATGATCAATCACTGGCAACATTAAAGGAGCTGTACGGGGATCCCGAGATTATGCGCAAGCACATGTCGATTGTTGCCAGGATATGGGCGAAGAGGATGGTCGATCACCTCTTAGGAGCACAGTAAATGGGGTGAGGTCCAATCAGCCGCTTTACCCGGCTGCCGTTCCAGCAGCCGATGGTCTCTGTATTGAGTGTCCGATTCAACATTGCGCCAATGCACGCCCTTGGTCGCCAGCTGCCTTTGGTACTTTTCAAAGTGGCGCGCGGTCGATCCTGGACAAGGGTTCATTCACACCAAAAATCTTCCCGTTCACCTGAGGGATTCCAAAACTCTTCAGCCGAGCAGTGTGCATCGTCAAATAGGCCTGTGCACTCTGGAAATCCTTGAAGCAATAGACACCACCGGCTTCATTGGATTCCTGGTTCTCGGTCCAGATCTTCCAGACCAACCCGGGTTCATTGGCGATGGACCGGGCGAGGCCGTCCATGGCTGCTGCCATTTCCTGTCCCCACGGACCGGTGTAGGGGAAATCCACTTGAAGGATGCAGCCCATAAAAACTCCTTTGATGTGAGAAAACTGGGCTCTGGTGCACAGCCCATCCTTCAAGAATACGTGAGACACGGGTTCGTAAGCTCTGGTCCAGGCAAGAAGCACCCGGGACGCACGGTGCCCGCGCGGTCGGGGGTTACCGCTTACGAGACCCTGAGGGACTCCCACTCCCCCACACAATGCCGCGCCAGCGCCGTCGCCCAGCCAGGCTCCCCTGGCACAAAGGCAATGCCATACAGCGGACTGACCAGAAACCCCGCGCGCTCAAACGCTGTGCTGTCGCTCGATCGCACGAACGCGGCCAGGTCGCGGAAAGACACGGCCACGGTGCCCAGGTGCAGCACCTCGGCGCGGGCCGTCACCTCTTCCAGCCGGCCGCTGTCCTGAAAGCGGTAAACCACATCGCCATAGTCCAGCGCGGTCAGGCCCACGGTGTTGCGCAATTCGCTGCGCGGCTGGCCGTGGACACGGATGACATCGTCGCGCGTGGCGGTAAAGGGCACGCCGTTCACGCTTTCGTAGGGTTGCAGGTGCATGGACCATTCTGTGGCGGGGCGATGCGGGGACGCAAGCCCGGCGAAAACGAATCGGTGACCGACAAGGAATGCCTGGATGCCTTCATGCAGCTCTCGCGCGTGGAGGGCATCATTCCCGCGCTGGAAAGTGCCCATGCCATGGCCTGGGCCATGCGCATGGCGCCCACGCTGGGCAAGGACACCCACATCCTCGTGAACCTCTCGGGTCGCGGCAACAAGGACGCAGATTACGTGGCCAAGGTGCTGGGGATTTAACGCCCGGCGGCACAAGCCCCTCGCGTGTCCGGGCCCAACACGCCTTCCAGGCGACAATGCCGGGCACGATTGCCCCATTCACCTTCCACAAGTATTCACCATGTCACTTCCATCCAACAAGCAACGCAGCCGCCGCCTTCGCAAGAAGATGCGCGTGGGCGAATTCCAGGAACTCGGCTTCGAGTACGAGCTGAAGGTGAAGCAGGCCCTGACGCCCGAGCAGGAAGAGGCACTGATGAACCGCTTTCTGACCGAGTTGATCCTGCCCCGCAACCTGGCAGCGTCCGGCTGGGTGCGCGAGGGTTTCGTGATGGCTTACCTGCGCGGCTCCACCACCGAGGGTGATCGCCAAGCCACCCAAGCCTGGCTCGCCGCGCAACCGGAGGTGGCCGAGGTCACGGTCAGCGCCTTGAAGGACGCCTGGTACGTCGAAAACTGAACGCCCCGCGCATGCCGCGGGTGCTGCGCGAAGACAAGCCCGGCGCGTGCCAGACTCCACCGCCCTTGCGCTGGGTGTAAAACGCCGCAGCAGGGCCGATACACGCAAAAAACCCCGGGCTGAGGGCAGCACCGGGGTTTTTCCATTTCTTGAGGCGCCAGCAGACGCTGGCACACCGCTTCACATGTGGTCGATCATCACCTGCCCGAAGCCCGAGCAGCTCACCTGCTTGGCACCTTCCATCAGGCGGGCGAAGTCGTAGGTCACCTTCTTGCTGGCAATCGACTTCTTCATCGAACTGATGATGAGGTCGGCAGCTTCCACCCAGCCCATGTGGCGCAGCATCATCTCGGCCGAGAGGATTTCGGAGCCGGGGTTCACATAGTCCTTGCCGGCATATTTGGGCGCCGTGCCGTGCGTGGCTTCGAACATGGCGATGGTGTCGCTCAGGTTGGCGCCGGGAGCAATGCCGATGCCGCCCACTTGCGCGGCCAGGGCGTCGGAGACGTAGTCGCCGTTGAGGTTGAGCGTAGCGATCACCGAGTATTCAGCGGGGCGCAGCAGGATTTGCTGCAGGAACGCGTCGGCAATGCTGTCCTTGACGACGATGTCCTTGCCTGTCTTGGGGCTCTTGAACTTCATCCAGGGGCCGCCGTCGATCAGTTCGGCGCCAAACTCCTTGGCCGCCAGGCCGTAGCCCCAGTCGCGAAAGCCCCCTTCGGTGAACTTCATGATGTTGCCCTTGTGCACGAGGGTCACGCTGGGCTTGTCGTTGTCGATGGCGTACTGGAGCGCCTTGCGCACCAGGCGCTCGGTGCCTTCGCGCGAAACGGGCTTGACCCCGATGCCGGACGTTGCGGGGAAGCGGATCTTCTTGACGCCCATCTCGTCCTGCAGGAAATTGATGAGCTTTTTGGCCTTGTCGGATTCGGCTTCGAATTCGATGCCGGCATAGATGTCTTCCGAGTTTTCACGAAAGATCACCATGTTGGTCTTGTGGGGCTCCTTCAGCGGCGAGGGCACGCCGTCGAAATACTGGATGGGGCGCAGGCAGACATACAGGTCGAGCTCCTGGCGCAGGGCCACATTCAGCGAGCGGATGCCGCCGCCCACGGGCGTGGTCAGCGGGCCCTTGATGGAGACCACGTAGTCCTTGACGGCGTGCAGGGTTTCTTCGGGCAGCCACACATCAGGGCCGTACACCTTGGTGGATTTTTCACCGGCAAACACTTCCATCCAGTGGATCTTTTTCTTGCCGCCATAGGCCTTGGCCACCGCGGCATCGACCACCTTGAGCATCACGGGGGTGATGTCGGCGCCGGTGCCGTCGCCTTCGATGAAGGGAATGATGGGCTGGTCCGGCACATGAAGGGTCATGTCGGCGTTGACGGTGATTTTCTGGCCTTCGGCAGGCACCTGGATGTGCTGGTAGCTGGTCATGTCGGGAGTCTCCAGTGGGATGTTGGAATGAACTGAAGCGGGTTTGAAAAATCCGTGAAACGCCGCAATTTTACCGGCCCCACCTTGCGGCGAGCAGCCGTACACACGTGCCGCCCGCAGGATTGACACCGCCAGATCCCCCGAAGCGTGCCCACCCAAAAAAATGCCGCACGGCAGGCCTGGGCCCGCAGTGCGGCATTTTGGCTGACCTGTTGTGGCGGCCCCGTATCAGGGGCCCACCACGCGTCTGTCAGGCAGCGGCGGAAAGCACCGCGTTCAGGGTCGGGCTGGGCCGCATGATGGCATCCAGCTTGGCCAGATCAGGCATGTAGTAGCCACCGATATCGGCGGGCTTGCCCTGCACGGCATTGAGCTCGTCCACGATCTTTTGCTCGTTGGCAGCCAGTTGCTCGGCCAGCGGGGCAAAACGCTTTGCCAGCGCGGCGTCGTCGGTCTGCGCGGCCAGCTCTTGCGCCCAGTACAGGGCCAGATAGAACTGGCTGCCGCGGTTGTCGAGCTGGCCGGTCTTGGGCGAGGGATTCTTGTTGTTGTCCAGCAGCTTGCCGGTGGCGGCATCCAGCGTCTTGGCCAGCACCTTGGCCTGTGCGTTGCCGGTCTTCAGCCCCAAGTCTTCCAGCGACACGGCCAGGGCCAGGAACTCGCCCAGCGAGTCCCAGCGCAGGTGGTTTTCCTCCACCAGCTGCTGCACATGCTTGGGCGCCGAGCCGCCGGCGCCGGTTTCGTACATGCCGCCACCGGCCATCAGCGGCACGATGGACAGCATCTTGGCGCTGGTGCCCAGTTCCATGATGGGGAACAGGTCGGTGAGGTAGTCGCGCAGGATGTTGCCGGTGGCGCTGATGGTGTCCAGGCCGCGGATCACGCGCTCCAGCGTGTAACGCATGGCGCGCACCTGGCTCATGATCTGGATGTCCAGGCCGGAGATGTCATGCTCGTGCAGGTACATCTTGACCTTGGTGATCAGCTGGGCCTCGTGCGGACGGTAAGCATCGAGCCAGAACACCACGGGCATGCCGGAGTTGCGGGCACGGTTCACGGCCAGCTTGACCCAGTCGCGGATGGCGGCGTCCTTGACCTGGCACATGCGCCAGATGTCGCCGGCTTCCACATTCTGCGAGAGCAGCACTTCGCCGGTGGCCAGGTCGGTGATGTTGGCCACGCCGTCCTCGCTGATCTCGAACGTCTTGTCATGCGAGCCGTATTCCTCGGCCTGCTGAGCCATCAGGCCGACGTTGGGCACCGTACCCATGGTCTTGGGGTCGAACGCGCCGTGCCACTTGCAGAAGTTGATCATCTCCTGGTAGATGCGGGCAAAGGTCGATTCGGGCATCACGGCCTTCACGTCCTTGAGGCGGCCGTCGGCGCCCCACATCTTGCCACCGTTACGGATCATGGCGGGCATGGAGGCGTCCACGATGATGTCGTTGGGTGAGTGGAAGTTGGTGATGCCCTTGGCCGAATCCACCATGGCCAGCTCGGGGCGGCCTTCGTGGCAGGCGTGCAGGTCTTTGAGCACTTCTTCGCGCTGGGCCGTGGGCAGGGTGGCCACTTTTTCGTAGAGGTTGGCCATGCCGTTGTTCACGTTCACGCCCAGCTCTTCGAACAGCTTGCCGTGCTTGGCAAACGCATCCTTGTAGAAAATCTTCACGCAGTGGCCGAACACGATGGGGTGCGAGACCTTCATCATCGTGGCCTTGACGTGCAGCGAGAACATCACGCCGGTCTTGCGCGCGTCTTCGATTTCCTTTTCGTAGAACTCCAGCAACGCCTTCTTGCTCATGAACATGCTGTCGATGATCTCGCGGTCGAGCAGCGACACCTTGGGCTTGAGCAGGATGGTCTTGCCGGTCTTGGTGATCAGCTCCATCTTCACGTCGCGGGCCTTGTCCAGCGTGAGCGACTTTTCACCATGGTAGAAATCCCCACGGTGCATGTGCGAGACATGCGAGCGCGAAGCCTGGCTCCACTCGGCCATGCTGTGCGGGTTCTTGCGTGCGTATTCCTTGACGGCCCTGGGTGCGCGGCGGTCGGAATTGCCTTCACGCAGCACGGGGTTTACGGCGCTACCGATGCACTTGGCATAGCGCGCACGGATCGCCTTTTCTTCGTCGGACTTGGGGTCTTCGGGAAAGTCTGGCAGCGCATAGCCCTTGCCCTGCAGTTCCTTGATGCAGGCGATCAGCTGGCCCACCGAGGCACTGATGTTGGGCAGCTTGATGATGTTGGCGTCGGGCTCCAGGGTCTTCTTGCCCAGCGCGGCCAGCGTGTTCGGCACCTTCTGTTCGTCGCTCAGGCATTCGGGGAACTCACCCAGCACGCGGGCCGCCACCGAAATGTCGCTCTCGACCACGTTGATGCCCGCAGGCGCGGCAAAGGTGCGCACGATCGGCAGGAAAGAAGCGGTGGCCAGGCGCGGCGCCTCGTCGGTCAGGGTGTAGATGATGGTGGGTTGCTGGGTACTCATCGCTTATGTCTCAAGAAATGGCTGAAAAAAACCACCGGATGGTGGCCCAGCCGGTAGCAGTGATCGAACCCCGCCATTGTGCTTTCTTGCATCCGGCCCGACCCGGCTTTTTTGCAATCGAATATCACGATGCGAAATGAAAGCACGCAATTTGACCAATTTTTTGATCCAATGGGCCCTGCCATGCCGGTTTCCCTGTCAACGCCGCGCTCCCGGCCACCGTTGCAGGTGGAGCTTCGCGGCGGTTCGCGAAGCATTCACCCCGACGATTCGTCAAGGAAATGGCACATATGAAAAAACTACTCGCTGTCCTGATGGCTGGTCTGTTCGCTGCAGGTGCTTTTGCACAAGCCCCAGCCGCTGCACCCGCCCCCGCTCCCGCGCCTGCTCCGATGGCAGCGCCTGCGCCTGCAGCAGCCCCGGCACCTGCCACGGCCAAGCACAAGAAAGTGGCCGCCAAGAAAACCAGGAAGGTCGCCAAGAAAGCCGCCTGATCACGGTGGCGCGGGCCTGCCTCCGATGGCGGCCCCAGTGGCTTCAAAATCGCCCGCATTCGCGGGCGTTGCTGTTTCTGTTTCCGGTCTGCGCCCGCCTCTGCTACCGTTCACCTGTCTGCCATCGTTCCACATCGCTCCATGACAACCACACTTTCTGCCCGCCACCACGCCGCACGCCGCATTCCTGGCCCCGTCGCCACCGCGTTGACCGCCCTGGGGGTGTGCATGATGGCGTTGTGGGCCACCGCATCAACCGCCCAGGACAGGCCACAACTGGCGCTGCAGCGCGTCGAGCTCACGGCCGGCATGCACCGCATCGATGCCCAGGTGGCGCAAACGCCGCAACAGCGCCAGACCGGCCTGATGCACCGCAGGGAGATGCCCGCTCAGGAAGGCATGTTGTTCATCTTCGAGCAGCCCGGCGTGCAATGCTTCTGGATGAAGAACACCTTGCTGCCGCTGACTGCGGCCTTTGTGGCCGATGACGGCACCATCGTCAATCTGGCCGACATGAAACCCCAGACCACCGATTCGCATTGCTCGGCAAAGCCCGTGCGCTACGTGCTGGAGATGAACCAGGGATGGTTCGGCAAAAAGGGCATCAAGGCCGGTTTCAGGCTCGGCGGTGCTCCGTTTGCGCGGCGTTGATGCGCCATGTTGAGCTATTTTTAATGGAGCTTCCAGCGCTTGCCTGCAAAGCGCTGCAGCCCCAAAAGCACAAAACGGCCCGCAAGGGCCGTTCTGGTTTGACAGGCAAAGCGGGTGAAGCGCCCGCCCCTGCTGCCTGCTTCAGGCGAAGTTGGCTTCGGCGAACTTCCAGTTCACCAGTTTGTCCAGGAAGGTTTCCACAAACTTGGGGCGCTGGTTGCGGTAGTCGATGTAGTAGGCGTGTTCCCACACGTCCACCGTCAGCAGGGCCTTGTCGGCCGTGGTCAGCGGCGTGCCGGCGGCGCCGGTGTTGACGATGTCCACGCTGCCATCGGCCTTCTTCACCAGCCAGGTCCAGCCCGAGCCGAAGTTGCCCACGGCCGACTTCACGAAGGCTTCTTTGAAAGCCGCATAAGAGCCGAACTTGGCCTGGATGGCCGCAGCCAGTGCGCCCGTGGGCTCGCCACCGCCCTGGGGAGCCATGCAGCTCCAGAAGAAGGTGTGGTTCCAGATCTGGGCGGCGTTGTTGTAGATGCCGCCGCTGGATTTCTTGACGATCTCTTCGAGCGTCATGGCTTCAAACTCGGTGCCCTTTTGCAGGTTGTTGAGGTTCACCACATAGGCGTTGTGGTGCTTGCCGTGGTGGTATTCCAGCGTTTCCTGGCTGTAGTGCGGGGCCAGGGCGTCAATCGCGTAGGGCAGCGGGGGAAGGGTGTGTTCCATGGTGTTTCCTCGTGGTTTGAAATTCTGGATA
Organism: Acidovorax sp. JHL-9; assembly: GCF_000426205.1. Classification (NCBI taxonomy): domain Bacteria; kingdom Pseudomonadati; phylum Pseudomonadota; class Betaproteobacteria; order Burkholderiales; family Comamonadaceae; genus Acidovorax; species Acidovorax sp. JHL-9. The sequence continues at coordinate 8,207 of NZ_AUEX01000015.1, read as the reverse complement.
CCCATCCGCAGTGCTTGCGCAGCAATGCGGTCGGGCGCGGGGCAAGCAGGCATTGTAGGAAGAACAATCGACCTGTGCTGCGGGCTGCGCGAGAACACCCGCCGTTGCGCGAGAAAGGTGGATTTGTCCTACAGCAGGCGCGGCTGCACCACGGTGACATCCACCGCGCCATCGGCCAGCGTGGCGCGCAGGGCGTCGCCCGGCTGCGCCTGGCGCACGCTGGTGACGGCCTGGCCGGTAGTGTCGGTCAGCAACGCATAGCCCCGCTGCAGCACCAGGCGCGGATCGAGCAGCTGCAGCCGCAGGGCCGCACGGTCCAGGCGCTCGGCCTGCAGCGCGAGCCGCCGGTGCAATGCTGAAGGCAGATCGACCTCCTGCGTCTGCTGCGCATGTGCCAGTTGCTGCATTTTCAATAGCGATCCATGGCGCATGCGCTGGGCCAGGCGCGCCAGCTGCATCTGCTGCCGGGCCACGAGGCCCGAGGGCCGGCCCAGGCGCGCGGCGGCCTGGTCCAGCCGCTGGTGGCGGGTGTCGAGCTGGCGCTGCGCGCCATCGGCCAGCCGGCCGGCCAGCAAGCCCAGCGCTCCCAGCCACACCTCGCGCGGCTGGGCCACCAGCTCGGCCGCGGCCGTGGGCGTGGGCGCGCGCAGGTCGGCGCAGAAGTCGGCGATGGTGAAGTCGGTTTCGTGGCCCACGCCGCTCACCAGTGGCACCGGGCTTTGCACGATGGTGCGCGCAAGCTGCTCGTCGTTGAAGGCCCACAGGTCTTCCATGGAGCCGCCACCGCGCACCAGCAGGATTACATCAATGGCTGGATTGAGGGTCAAATCGGCCCCGGGCGCTTGCCCTGCCTTCGCCAGTTGATACAGTTCTGATAGCGCCTTGGCGATGGACCGCGGGGCCGCCGCGCCCTGCACCAGCGCCGGCACCAGTACCACCGGAATATGCGGCACCCGCCGGCGCAGCGCCGTCACCACATCGTGCAGCGCGGCCGCACCCGGCGACGTGACCAGGCCAATGGCCCGCGGCTGCAGCGGCAGAAGCCGCTTGCGCGCAGCATCAAAAAGGCCTTCAACCTCCAGCTGCGCCTTGAGCCGCAAAAACTGCTCGAACAGCGCGCCCTGGCCTGCGCGCTGCATGCTCTCGACGATGAACTGCAGATCGCCCCGGGCTTCATACACGCCAATGCGCCCGCGCAGCTCCACCAGCTCGCCATCGCGCGGCGAAAAGTCAAGCAGGCTGGCCGAGCGGCGGAACATCGCGCAACGCAACTGGCCGTTCGCATCTTTCACCGAGAAGTAGCAATGCCCGCTGGATGCGCGCGAAAAGCCCGTGATCTCGCCGCGCACCGCCACCGGGTTGAATCGCGCCTCCAGCGCATCAGCAATGGCGCGGCACAGCGCACCAACTTCCCAGATTCGTGGCGCAGTTACAAGACTGGTGGGCTCAGGCATGAGACAGGACCAGCGTTTGCAGGCGATGCGCCCAGTGACTACTCCACAGCGCGGAGCGAGCAGCAGACACTGCATCCCCTGGGATCAAAACCCGCAGGAAAACACGAAAACACGCGCAACTTATTGATTTATAACGATTTTTCACTGATCAATTTTTCATCAATCTGTTGAATTCACGGCGTGGCGCCGCTTTGCGAGCGCCGCAAGCCCAGTTGCCCACAAAGTTATCCACAGATTTTGTGGGTGAGAGAACGGCCTGCACTACGCAACTTTGTGTAACTTTTTGCGTCGTGAAAGGCCTGGCGAGCTGGGCCATAATCGCCGCTTGCCTTCATCCGAGCGGAGAGAGAATTGCTGTCCATCATACAAGCCGCAGGCTGGCCCATCTGGCCACTGATCACCTGCTCTGTCCTGGCATTGGCGCTGATTTTCGAGCGCTTCGTGGCCCTGAAAACCGCGCGTGTCGCCCCGCCAAAACTGCTGGACGAAGCCATCACCGTCTCGGCCAAGGCCGTTCCCACGCCCGATGTGGTGAACCAGCTGGCCCAGAACTCCGCGCTGGGCGAGGTGCTGGCCAGCGGCCTGCGCGCCTTCAACAACAACCCCCTGTGCACCGAGGCCGATTTGCGCGCCACCATGGAGGGCGCCGGGCGCACCGTGGCGCACCGGCTCGAAAAATACCTCAATGCCCTGGCAACCATCGCCTCGGCAGCCCCGCTGCTGGGCCTGCTGGGTACCGTGATCGGCATGATCGAGATTTTTGGCTCGCAGGTGGGCACCGGCGGTGCCAGCCAGGCCATGGGCGGCGGCAACCCGGCGCAGCTGGCGCATGGCATCTCGGTTGCGCTGTACAACACGGCATTCGGCCTGATCGTGGCGATTCCGGCGCTGATCTTCTGGCGCTATTTCCGCAGCCGCGTGGACGCCTACCTGCTCACGCTGGAGCTGGCCTCCGAGCAGTTTGTGCGCCACATCCTGCGGCTGCGCAAAACGAAATGAGCGCCCCGCGGTGCCGGAAAGACTGAGCGCATGAACTTTCGCCCCCGTCCCAAGGATGAGCCCGAGATCAACCTGATCCCGTTCATCGATGTGCTGCTGGTGATCCTCATCTTCATGATGCTGACCACCACCTACAGCAAGTTCACCGAGCTGCAGCTGACGCTGCCCGTGGCCGACGCCGAGCAGCAGCGCGACCATCCCAAGGAAGTGATCGTGGCCGTGGCGGCCGACGGACGCTATGCCGTCAACAAGGCCGCCGTCGACGGCAAGGGCGTGGATGCGGTGGCCCGCGCACTGGGCCAGGCGGCCAGCGCCGGCCGCGACAGCGTGGTCATCATCAGTGCAGATGCCACGGCGCCCCACCAGGCGGTAGTCACCGTGATGGAGGCCGCGCGGCGCGTGGGCCTGAGCCAGATCACGTTTGCCACGCAGTCGTCGGCGGGCGCGCGCGCAGGCAACGGCCGCTAGCCACCATGGCTGCCGCCGGGCCGCAGCCGCCCTCCCCGCCTTCCCCCGTGGTCAACCCGGCCGCTGGCGGCCTGCAGTCCACGGGGCTGGCACGCATCTGGCGCTCGCGCGGGCCTGCCGCCTGGGCCTTGTGGCCACTGTCCCTGGCCTACGGCGCGCTGGTGGCACTGCGGCGCGCGTTGTACCGACTGCATGTGCTGCGCAGCGAACACCCGGGCGTACCGGTCGTCGTGGTCGGCAACGTGATTGCCGGCGGCGCCGGCAAGACCCCCGTGGTGATTGCCCTGGTGCGGCATCTGCAGGCACAGGGCTGGCAGCCGGGCGTGATCTCGCGCGGCTACGGCCGCATCACCCGCGACTGCCGCGCGGTACACCCCGACAGCCCGGCCCTGGAAGTGGGGGATGAACCTGCCCTGATGGCCCGCGCCACCACCGCGCCCGTGTTCGTGGCGCCCCAGCGCATCACGGCGGCGCGTGCGTTGCTCGCCGCCCACCCCGGCACCGACATTCTGGTGTGCGACGACGGCCTGCAGCACCTGGCCCTGGTGCGTGACCTGGAGATCTGCGTCTTCAATAATGACAGCCTGGGCAACGGCTTTTTACTGCCCGCCGGCCCCTTGCGCGAACCCTGGCCAAGGCAGGTGGACTGGGTGCTGCACGCCGGCCAGGCCCCTGCCGGGCCCGCGCCGAGTTTTGCACTGCAGCGCAGATTGGCGCCCCATGCCCTGCGCTCGGACGGCCAACAGGTGCCGCTGGCATCCCTGCGTGGCGGCCCGGTGCATGCGGTGGCGGCAGTCGCGCGGCCCGAAGAATTCTTTGCCATGCTGCGGGCGCAAGGCCTCCAGCTGGCAGGTGCCGAAGCCCTGCCAGATCACGATGATTTCAATGGCTGGAAACGCTTGACAGATAAGCACTTGGCACTGATTTGCACGGAAAAAGACGCCGTCAAGCTCTGGCCTTTGCACCCCGATGCGCTGGCGGTGCCGCTGGAGCTTTGGATCGATCCCGCCTTCATGGCCGCCCTCGATGCCCGACTGTCGGCGTGGCGGACCGCGCCGCTATCATCCCCCTCTGCCTGATTTCCGGAAAACGCCGCCATGGATCCCAAACTGCTTGAATTGCTGGTCTGCCCTGTCACCAAAGGTCCGTTGACCTATGACCGCGAGCGCCAGGAACTGGTGTCGCGCAGCGCCCGCCTGGCCTACCCCGTGCGCGACGGCATTCCCGTGCTGCTCGAAAACGAGGCACGCACCCTGACCGACGAGGAACTGGAGGCGTGAGCCCCGCCACGGCCACCGGCTTCACGGTGCTGATTCCGGCACGCATGGCCTCGAGCCGTTTGCCCGACAAGCCCCTGGCCGATATCGCCGGCCTGCCCATGGTGGTGCATGTGGCCCGCCGCGCTGCGCAAAGCGCTGCAGCCCGCGTGGTGGTGGCGGCCGACGACCCGCGCATCCTGCAGGCCTGCCAGGCCCACGGGGTGCAGGCCCTGCTCACGCGCACCGACCACGCCAGCGGCAGCGACCGGCTGGCAGAAGCCTGCACCCAGCTCGGGCTGGACGGCGACGCCGTGGTGGTCAATGTACAGGGCGACGAGCCCCTGATGGACCCCGCGCTCATCGACGCCGTGGCGGCCCTGCTGCCCGCCCGCACCGAAGCCAGCATGGGCACGGCAGCCCACGCCATCCACACCCTGGCCGATTACGAGAACCCCAACATCGTCAAGGTCGTGCTGGACGCGCGGGGCCTGGCCCACTATTTCAGCCGGGCACCGATTCCACACGCCCGCGACCACTCGGGCCAGTCCTGGTGGCAAGGCGCTGCAGCCCGGGCCGCACCGGGCGTGGCGGCCCTGAACGGGTTCGCACCGCTGCGCCATATCGGCATCTACAGCTATCGGGCCGGATTTTTGCGGCAGTTTCCTGGCCTGGCCCAGGCGCCCACCGAAACGGTGGAGGCGCTGGAACAGTTACGCGCCCTGTGGCATGGCCACCGCATTGCCGTGCACATTGCGGCGCAGGCTCCCGGCCCGGGCGTGGACACGCCCGCCGACCTGGACCGGGTACGGGCGCTGCTGGCCTGAACCCCCGCGCGCCGCCACTGATTGGGGGCGCTGCAGTAAGCCAGGGCAAGGTATGCACATGCTATCCTTGCCCGCAAAGAAAGCACTGCGTCTTGGGCCCTCATTGCGCCTACTGCCAGCCGTGCCAGCCGATTTCTAACCTTCGAGGATTTCCATGAGACTGATTTTGCTGGGCGCCCCCGGTGCCGGAAAGGGCACGCAAGCCACGTTCATCTGCCAGAAATACGGCATCCCGCAAATCTCCACCGGCGACATGCTGCGCGCAGCCGTCAAGGCTGGCACGCCGCTGGGCCTGCAGGCCAAGGCCGTGATGGACTCGGGCGCCCTGGTCAGCGACGACATCATCATCGGCCTCGTCAAGGAACGCATCACGCAACCCGACTGCGCCCAGGGTTTCCTGTTTGACGGCTTCCCCCGCACCATCCCCCAGGCCGACGCCATGAAGGCCGCAGGCGTCAAGCTCGACTACGTGCTCGAAATCGATGTGCCATTCGACGCCATCATCGAGCGCATGAGCGGCCGCCGCTCTCACCCCGCCAGCGGCCGCACCTACCACGTCAAGTTCAATCCGCCCAAGGTCGAAGGCAAGGACGACGTGACCGGTGAAGACCTGATCCAGCGCGAAGATGACAAGGAAGAAACCGTCAAGAAACGCCTGCAGGTCTACAGTGACCAGACCCGCCCGCTGGTGGACTACTACAGCCACTGGGCCCAGGCTGAACCCGGCGCCGCCCCCAAATACCGCGCCATCAGTGGCACGGGCAGCGTCGAAGAAATCACGGCACGCGCAATGCAGGCTCTGGCGAGCTGAACCTCCGCTCGCGCTCCGCACCGGCTGGGCATCCGGTGCGGCACTGCCGCTCAGTGGTCACGGCAGCAGGTCCAGCATCAGCGAGATGCGTGCCTTCACCGGGGACAGGCCCCCGGAATCGGGTAGCGCATCGCCGGGCTTGGGCAATACCTGGCCTTCCGGGCAGCGCGTGGAACGCACTACTTTCACACCAGCCGCCTGCGCGCGCAACAGCGCTGATTCCAGCACATGGTGAAGCGTGCCATTGCCCGTGGCGGCCACCACGATGCCCTGCACGCCGTCGCGCACCAGCGCGTCCACCAGCGCGCCCGTGGCGCCAGCGTAGCTCATCACCACCTCGACACGCGGCCATTGCACGCAATCAACTATCTTTTCAATAGCAATTTGCGCTGACTTTGATTGCCCCAACGGCCAATCCTGCACCAAACGCACCGCCCCCTCCTCCACCCAGCCCAGCGGGCCAGCCTCGCCCGAGCTGAATGCATCCACCCGGTAGGGATGTACCTTCTGCACACGGTGCGCGCCATGCACCACGCCGGCCGCCACCACCATGACGCCCCGGGCCCGCGCAGTCATCGCCACCGCGACGGCATCGAGCAGGTTCTGCGGGCCGTCAGGCGCCAAGGCCGTGGCGGGCCGCATCGCGCAGGTCAACACCACGGGCTTGCGGGCATCCAGCACCGAGTGCAAGAACCAGGCGGTCTCTTCCAGCGTATCCGTGCCATGGATGATGATCACGCCGCGCACCTCGGGATCGGCCAGCGCGCTGGCGCAACGCTCTGCCAGCGCCTGCCACACGCTGAACTCCATGTCTTTGCTGTCCAGCTGTGCAAGCTGCTCGGCCACCAACTCCCCGCAGGCCACTGCCTGCAAACCGGGCACCCCATGCAGCAACTGCTCAACCCCCACCTGCGCAGCGGTGTAACCAATGTTGTCACCCCGGGTAGCAGAAGTGCCAGCAATGGTTCCACCGGTTCCCAACACCACAATTTTTTGCCTGTTCACTTGCATCCTTTGAAAAACTGGTGAAAAATACAGTGACTGGATTAATACACAGTTATCACCACCAACGTGGCACGCACTGGAAACACCATGCTCGACAATCCCAAGCTCACGGCCCGCCAGCAACAAATCCTGGACCTGATCCAGGTGGCTATCTCCCGCACCGGCGCTCCCCCCACCAGGGCAGAAATCGCCACCGAGCTGGGCTTCAAGTCGGCCAACGCCGCAGAAGAGCACCTACAGGCCCTTGCCCGCAAAGGTGTCATCGAACTGGTCAGCGGCACGTCCCGCGGCATCCGCTTGCGTGGCGACACAGTGCGCTCCATCAATGCGGCGCGCGGCACCCAGTTCAGCCTGCCTATCCCGGGATTGTCGCAGCTGGTCTTGCCCCTCATTGGCCGTGTGGCTGCGGGTTCGCCCATTCTCGCGCAGGAGCATGTGGACCAGACCTACAGCGTGGAAAACAGCCTCTTCCAGCACAAGCCCGATTACCTGCTCAAGGTGCGCGGCATGTCCATGCGCGATGCCGGCATCATGGACGGCGACCTGCTGGCCGTGCAGTCCACCCAGGAAGCCCGCAACGGCCAGATCGTGGTGGCCAGGCTGGGTGACGATGTCACCGTCAAACGCCTGCGTCGCACGGCCAGCACCATTGAGCTGCTGCCCGAAAACCCCGATTACCCCGTGATTGTGGTTCAGCCAGGCGAGGTTTTCGCGATTGAAGGCCTGGCCGTGGGCTTGATTCGCAACACCATGCTCATGTAATTCCGTTCTCTGTTGCGCGCCTCAGGTGGCGGGCGTTTGGCAAACCCTGGCGGGTTTTCCAGCCCTGAGAGCGTGCATTCCCTGCAATCCTGCCTGTGCTCAACCCCTGATACATGGAGTTTTCACATGGGACTTGCCTTGTTCGCACTCTCTGCACTATCTCAACCGATTCACGCCGTCGCGCAGTGGTTTCATCCCAGGCGCTGCATGCCTGCGCACAGCCCTGCGCACGCGGCTTGCACAGCCTGCGTGCGCCACGAAGGGCTTTCGTCCCGCACGGTGGCCAGCATCATCGTCCCAGAGGTGGCAGGTTCGGCGGCAGGCAGTGCGGGCTGTCAGCCCGCGGCTCGCATGCACAGTGCGTCTTGCGCCACCACCGGACCGGGCGCCGCAAGCCGTCGAGGCACCCGGCGCCCTGTGCGCGTTCTGCATCCGGCATCCCGCTCGGAGGTCGGGCGCATGGTCATTTCGGGCCGTATGGCCGATGTCTGCGCCGAGCTGGAGCGCATGGCAGCTTGCGAAACATGCCACTGAGAGCCTGTTGACGATCTCCCAGGGGTCGCGCAGCGGTCTTTGCGCGATGGGATGCAAGGCGCGGTGCGCAGTGGATAGCCCGGCTATCCAC
>NZ_AUEX01000014.1:0-116674 GCF_000426205.1 Acidovorax sp. JHL-9 | reverse complement strand
CGATGCGCAGAGCGCCGGCGTCGGTCAGCACGGTCTTGGCGCTCTTGCCGTTGCGGTGATTGGCCGCAGCCCCTTCGGGCTTGGCCTGGCCGGGGGCGTAGCCCAGGTGGTGACTCATCTCCGCGCCCAGCGCGCGCTCAAGCACCGACTTCTTGAACTGCTGGAAGATGCCCTCAAGCTCGGCTGGCGTGACTGGCCCGGGAATGAGTTGCTCAAGCAGCTCGGCTGAGAATTGCGGCTGCGCCGCCTTGTCCGCTGATGCGGTGGTCTTCGTCTTGCGTGGCATTCATGCTCCTTGTTGACATGCTATGCCTCACACACAAACTTTCTGACAGGCTCCCCGCCTCGCGGGGCCCGCAGCGCACGGCGGGTCCCCACTCCAGAAAAAGGGGATGCATACCCCGGCCGCAACCCCCCCCCGGCGCAGCCTACACTGGCCCGATGGCAACACCCTCCCCCCTGCATGCACGGGGCACTCCGCGCTCCCTGTCGGGCCTGCTTCCTTTCCTACGGCCCTACCGTGCCCGCATTGGCCTTTCGCTGGTCTTTCTGGTGCTGGCAGCCGTTGCCACGCTGGCTTTTCCCCTGGCATTGCGCAACCTGATCGATGGCGGCCTGCTGGCGTCGGACCACGGCAACCAGACGATGGCGCTGCGCGGGCATTTTCAGGCGCTGTTTGCCGTCGCCATTGCCCTGGGCATTTTTTCAGCCGCACGCTTTTACATGGTGAGCTGGCTGGGTGAACGGGTCACCGCGGATCTGCGCAATGCCGTGTACAGCCATGTGCTTCGGCAAAGCCCGCAATTCTTTGAAACCACGCAGACTGGCGAGGTGCTGTCGCGGCTGACGACCGACACCACCCTGGTCCAGACCGTGGTGGGTTCGTCACTTTCGATGGGGCTGCGCAATGCCGTCATGGGCGCGGGCGCACTGGTGATGCTGGTGTGGACCAATCCCTACGTGATGTCCGTGGTGCTTCTGCTCTTGGTGCTGGTGGTCTTGCCCAGCATGTGGATAGGGCGGCGTGTGCGGCGCCTCTCGCGCGACAGCCAGGACCGCGTGGCCGACTCCAGCGCCATCGCGGCCGAGGTGCTGAATGCCGTGCCCGTGGTGCAAAGCTACACCGCCGAAGGGCTTGAGTCCTTGCGTTTCGCCGAGGCTACCGAAAACGCCTTTCAGGCTGCCGTGCGCCGAACGCGTGCACGTGCTTTCCTCGTGGCATTCATCATCATTGCCAACGCAGGCCTGCTGCTATGGGGTCTCTACCAGGGTACGCAGGCGGTGCTGGAGGGACACATGACAGCGGGCCACCTGGGACAGACGGTGGTGTATGTCATCTTGCTGGCGGGTGCCGTGGCGGTACTGGGAGAGGTCTACGGCGACCTGCTGCGCGCCGCAGGCGCCACGGAGCGCTTGATGGAGCTGATCGCCAGCCAATCCCCTGTCACGGAGCCCTTGCTGCCCCAGCCGCTGCCCACCGGAGACCGGGGACTGAGCGTGGATTTCGAAGCGGTGAATTTCCACTACCCTTCCCGGCCGGATCAGCCGGCCCTGCAGGCCTTCACACTCCACCTCGAACCGGGTGAGACCGTCGCCCTGGTAGGCGCCAGCGGAGCCGGGAAAACCACGGTATTTCAGTTGCTCCAGCGTTTCTACGACATAGACCAGCATCCGGACGAAGCCTCGCATGGGCGCATTGCGGTCAATGGCGTGGACATCCGGCAACTGGGGCTCAACGAATTGCGCGCCCACATTGGCACCGTGCCCCAGGACGCGGTGATCTTCTCGGCGTCGGCCTTTGACAATATCCGCTATGGTCGCCCCGATGCTTCTGCGGATGAGGTGATCGCCGCAGCACGGGCGGCATTTGCCCACGACTTCATTGAAGCACTGCCCGAGGGGTATTCCACCTTTCTCGGAGAGCGCGGTGTTCGCCTTTCCGGCGGGCAGCGCCAACGCATCGCGATTGCCCGGGCGATGCTGAAGAATCCCCTCTTGCTGCTACTGGACGAAGCCACCAGCGCCCTCGACGCGCAAAGCGAGCGCATGGTGCAGGCCGCCCTCGAATCCGCGATGCAGCGGCACACCGGCCAGCGGACCACCCTGGTCATCGCGCACCGCCTCGCGACGGTACAAAACGCGGACCGGATTGTGGTGCTGGAGAACGGACGCATCGTGGAGCAGGGAACCCATGTGGCCCTGCTCGCACAAAGCGGTGTTTATGCCCGCTTGGCGGCCCTGCAATTCACGGCATGACCATCACCGTATGACCGGGGAGCGCCAGGCCAGCGCTTTACTGCAAGGTTTCTTTGGCTGCTTGTGGCAACAGCAGCGGCAGCACCGCGATGCCTTCATCGAGCAACTGCATGGCTTCGTCGGGCGAAGCCTGACCTCTTATGGCCCGTTCCTCGGCCTGGCCATGGTGGATGCGCCTGGCTTCCTGGGCGAACTGCGGACCCACGTCTTCTGTAGCGGCCAAGACCTTGCGCGCCAGCGACAGCCAAGCCGCCTGCAGATTCACCCCTGACACCTCGGCAGGGCTGCTTGCCGCCGCCCCATCCGTGACCGGAGCAGCAGGTTCTGCGGTGGTCTGCCGGGCGCCCAGGTTCAGCCGTGGTGCGCTCAATCTCTTGGAAATTTGGCTATCCGCGCACAGGGGGCATTGCACGAGTGCATCGCGCAACTGCCGCTGGAAATCCTCTTCCGAGGCAAACCATCCCTCAAACACATGGCCCTGTCGACAATGCAGGTCAAGTACCTTCACGGAAACCGCCCTTTTGTCGCCACGTCACCCGTGGCGGCGCAGCAGGTAGCGGTAGACGAAACCCGGGAAAGCCAGCGTGAGAAACAAAGTGCCCGTGACGGCATAGAACTCCCACCCCTGAGGGGCAATCTGTCCGGCGCGCCGCTCCAGCAAGAGGGCCATACCGCCCACCAGGAAATACAGCACCACCAGTTCCACCAGCCGCACCGGCAAAGACTTCTTTGGCGGAGCCAACGGACCGATCGCCATCAGCCTGTGGTTGATAAACGGAAGATTGGCCGCGCAGAATGCAGCAACGATGACGAGCCAGATAGCACCAGTTTGCGACACGGAAATACCCTGCCCGAACTCAGGTCGCCAGGGCGCGCACGATGGCATCGGCACACAAAGCCATCAAGCCGCCCGGCAGCAGACCCAGCACCAGCACCAGCGCGCCATTGACGGTCAAGACAACCCGAACATCGAGGGGCGCGGATACGCTGGTCGCCGTCAGGGGCGCATCAAAATACATCACCTTGACAACGCGCAAATAGTAGAACGCACCAATCAGGGACATCACGACGGCAAACACGGCCAGTGCAATATAGAGCCCTTGCCCCGATACCACCAATGCCTGCAATACCGACAACTTGGCGTAAAAACCCACCAGTGGCGGAATGCCTGCCATGGAGAACAGGCAGACGGCCATCACGCCGGCATACAGCGGGCTGCGCTGGTTCAGGCCCGCCAGATCTGCAATTTCTTCACTTTCAAAACCTTCGCGGGCCAGCAACAGGATCACGCCAAACGCAGCCAGGGTGGTCAGGACATAGCTCACCACGTAAAACATGGCGGAACTGTAGGCGCCCTCCACAGCGGCGGCATCCACATTGCCGTTGATCACACCCGACAACAGGCCCAGCAAGACAAAGCCCATCTGTGAAATGGTGGAGTAAGCGAGCATGCGCTTCAGATTGGTCTGCGCAATGGCGGCCAGGTTACCCACCAGCAGCGAGCCAATGGCCAGCACCGCAAGCATCTGCTGCCAATCGATCGCCAGAGGCAGCAACCCATCCACCAGCAGCCGGATCGCGATCGCAAATGCGGCAAGCTTGGGCGCGCCACCGATCATCAGTGTCACGGCCGTGGGCGCACCCTGGTAAACATCGGGAATCCACATGTGGAAAGGCACCACACCCAGCTTGAAAGCCAGACCTGCGACCACGAAGACCAGTCCGAACACCAGTACCTGGTGCCGGATCTGTCCGGAATTGACGGCCTTGAACACTTGCCCGATATCGAGCGATCCCGTGGCGCCATACAGCATCGACAGACCATAAAGCAGGAAACCGCTGGCCATGGCACCGAGCACGAAATACTTCATGGCGGCCTCAGTGGCCGTCGCGTTGTCCCGGCGCAATGCCACCAGGGTGTAACTGGACAGGGTCAGCAGCTCCAGACCGAGGTAGATCACCAGAAAGTTGTTGCCGGAGATCATGATGGACATGCCCAGCAATGCCAGCATCGACAGGGTGAACAATTCACCACCACGCAACATGCCACGATCGGCAGCGTAAGGGCGCCCGTAGACCAGCGTCACCATCACAGCCACGGTGGCGAAACATTTGAGCCAGTTGCCCATGGCATCACTGACGACCATGTTGCCGAAACCGTAGAACGTGTTTCCGCTGCTGGCATACAAACCCTGCAGGACGGCAACCACGGCCAGCGTGAGCATGGTGAGGACATAAGTAGCGGTACGGCGTGGGCTGCGAACCCCCAGGTCCACCAGCATGATCACGCAGGCCATGGTCAGCAGCACGATCTCGGGGTAAACGGCAAGCCAGCTGATGTTGTCAATCATCTCGAATCTCTCAGTTCAGTCTGGTCAGTTCAGCTTGGACAGGGCCACATGCTTGAGCAACTCCGCCACAGAGGTGTCCATCACGTCGGTGAAGGGGCGTGGATAAAGGCCCATCGCCAGCACGGCAATCGCCAGCAGCGACATCACGAGGAATTCACGGCTGTTGATATCGGAGAGCTCCTTGACGTGATCGTTGGCAACAGGGCCCAGATAGACCCGCTTGAACATCCAGAGCGTATAAGCGGCGCCAAAGATCAACGCCGTGGCGGCTGCGCCGCCGATCCAGAAATTGGCCCTCACCGCTCCCAGGATCACCATCCACTCGCCCACGAATCCGGCGGTTCCCGGAAGTCCGCAATTGGCCATGGCAAACAGCAAGGCAAATGCCGTGAAGTTCGGCATGGTATTGACGACGCCACCATAAGCAGAAATTTCGCGGGAATGCACCCGGTCGTACAGCACGCCAATCGAAAGGAACATGGCACCGGAGACAAAGCCATGCGCAATCATTTGCACCAGACCGCCCGAAACGCCCAGGTCATTGAAGATGAAGAAACCAAGCGTGACAAAACCCATGTGCGCCACGGAGGAGTAAGCCACCAGCTTTTTCATGTCCTTCTGGACCAGTGCCACCAAGCCGACATAAATCACGGCCACCAGTGACAAAGCAATCATGAGCCAAGCCCATTCCCGCGACGCATCCGGCGCAATCGGCATGGAGAAACGCAGGAAACCGTAGGCTCCCAGCTTCAACATGATGGCCGCCAGGACCGCGGAGCCACCCGTGGGGGCTTCCACGTGCACGTCGGGCAGCCAGGTGTGGACAGGCCACATGGGTACCTTGACCGCAAACGCGGCAAAGAAAGCAAAGAAAAGCAGCGTCTGCGCGGTGGCGCTGAGCGGCAACTGGTGCCATGCAGCGATGTCGAAACTGCCACCCGACTGGTTGTACAGGAAGATGAGCGCAATCAACATCAACAGCGAGCCGAGCAGCGTGTAGAGGAAGAACTTGAACGCCGCGTAGATCTTGTTGGGCCCGCCCCAGATACCGATGATCAGGTACATCGGAATCAGGGTTGCCTCAAAGAACACGTAGAACAACAGGCCGTCCAGGGCGCAGAACACCCCGATCATCAACCCCGAAAGGATCAGAAAGGCGCCCATGTACTGATTGACGCGCTCGGTGATCGACTCCCAGGATGCGATCACCACAATGACCGTGATAAACGCGGTAAGTGGCACAAACCAGAAGGAAATACCATCCACACCCAGGTGGTAATGGACATTGAAACGCTCAATCCAGGTGGTCTTTTCGACAAACTGCATGGCCGCAGTACCCAGCTTGAAGCCATCGTACAGAGGCAGCGTTACCAACAAGCCGATGATGGCGCCAATCAGCGCGACCCAGCGGACGGCACGGGCGTGCTCATCCCGCCCGACCGCCAGCAGCAGAACACCAAAGACGATTGGTGTCCAGATTGCAAGACTCAACAGACCCATTTTGTTCTTTTCCTTATTTGATGAGCTGCAGGAAATAGTCGCGCCAGACAAACCAGGTCATCAGCGCAAACACGCCCAGAATCATCACCAGGGCATAGTGGAAGATGAACCCGGTCTGCATCCAGCGCACCACGCCGGAAATCCAGCCCACCAGCTTCCACGATCCATTGACCAGGGCACCATCAATGATGGCGCGGTCCCCCACCTTCCACAGACCCGAACCGAGGGTGCGTGCACCACGCGCCAGGATGTTCTCGTTGATCCAGTCCAGGTAGTACTTGTTTTCCAGCAGCGCATAGAGCGGTTGCACCCGTGCCTTGATGGCCGTGGGCAAAGCGGGATTGACCATGTACATGTAGTAGGACAACGCCACCCCCGCCAGCGCCAGCCAGAACGGAGCCGTCTGCAGTCCATGCAGGGCCATGGCCATGGGACCGTGGAAGATTTCGGCCAGTTTGGCCATGGCGGGATGCTTGACTGCATCCACAAAAATCACGTTCTTGAAAAAGTCGCCAAACAGCATGGGCTGGATGAACATGAAACCCACCACGACCGATGGGATAGCCAGGAGAACCAGCGGCACCGTGACGACCCATGGCGATTCGTGGGGCTCATGGTGCTCGCCATGCCCATGTCCATGATCGTCCGCATGGTGGGCATCTGGATTCTGGTCAAAGCGTTCCTTGCCATGGAACACCAGGAAATACATGCGGAACGAATAGAACGCCGTGATGAAAACACCGGCCAATACGGCAAAGTGGGCAAACCCAGCGGCAGGCAAGTGGCTGAAATGGACGGCCTCGATGATGCTGTCCTTGGAATAAAAACCCGAGAACAGGGGGGTGCCAATCAGCGCCAGCGAACCGAGCAGGGAAGTAATCCAGGTGATGGGCATGTACTTGCGCACGCCACCCATCCAGCGGATATCCTGGTTGTGGTGCATGCCCATGATGACCGAACCGGCGCCCAGGAACAAAAGCGCCTTGAAGAATGCGTGGGTCATCAGGTGGAACACGGCCACCGAGTAGGCCGAGGCCCCCAGGGCCACCGTCATGTAGCCGAGTTGCGACAAGGTGGAATAAGCCACCACGCGCTTGATGTCATTCTGGATGATGCCCAGAAAGCCCATGAACAGGGCCGTGATGGCGCCAATGACCAGAATGAAATTGAGCGCCGTATCCGACAGTTCAAACAGCGGCGACATGCGGGCCACCATGAAAATGCCGGCCGTCACCATGGTTGCCGCGTGAATCAGAGCGGAAATGGGGGTGGGGCCTTCCATCGAATCGGGCAACCACACATGCAGTGGAAACTGGGCGCTTTTGCCCATGGCACCAATGAACAGGCAGATACAGATGACCGTGATGAGCATCCAGTCGGTTCCCGGGAAGGACAGACCGCCCAGTTCAGCCGTTTTGCCAAACACCTCGCCGTAATTGAGGGTGCCGGCATATGCCGCTATCAATCCAATGCCCAGAATGAATCCGAAGTCACCCACACGATTGACCAGGAAGGCCTTCATGTTGGCGAAGATGGCAGAGGGCTTGTTGAACCAGAAACCAATCAGGAGATACGAGACCAGGCCCACCGCTTCCCAGCCAAAGAAAAGCTGCAGCAGGTTGTTGCTCATGACCAGCATGAGCATGGAGAACGTGAACAGCGAAATATAGGCAAAGAAACGGTTGTAGCCGTCGTCCTCCTCCATGTAGCCAATGGTGTAGATGTGCACCATGAGCGACACGAAAGTCACCACCACCATCATCATGGCGGTAAGACTGTCGATGAGGAAGCCGACTTCCATCTTGAGCCCGCCCACGACCATCCAGGTGTAGAGCGTCTCATTGAAGCGTGCGCCATCCAGCGCCACGCTCTTGAGCGTCATGGCCGACAGGATGAATGCCACCAGCACACCCAGGATGGTCAGCGTGTGGCTGAGGCGTCGACCGATCCAGTTGCCACCAAAGGTGGTGCCAAGGATGCCGGCCAGCAAGGCGCCCGCCAGCGGCGCCAGCGGAACCGCCAGAAGCGTTGAAGCAGAAAGGGTTTGACTCATTCTTGAGAACCTTGGGAATGCGTGCGACTCAACCCTTGAGGGTGTTGAGGTCTTCCGCGTTGATGCTGGTCTTGTTGCGGAACAGCAGCACCAGGATGGCCAGACCGATGGCCGACTCGGCCGCAGCCACCGTCAGGATGAAAAACACGAAAACCTGGCCGTGCATGTCGCCCAGATAGTGCGAGAACGCCACGAAATTCATATTGACCGCAAGCAGCATCAATTCGATCGCCATCAGCAAAACGATCAGGTTCTTGCGATTGAGGAAAATACCGATCACGGCAAGGGCGAACAACATGGCGCCCAGTGAAAGAAAGTGGCCCAGCGTCAATGTCATGCTTTTTTCTCCTCGCCCGCAGGTGCACTGGCGACTTCGGGGGCAGGCTTCTGGGTTGCTGCCAGTTTCACCACCTGCAGACGATCACGCGCCCGCACCCTGATCTGCGTCGAGGGGTCGATCGCCTTGGTGTCCTTGCGCTGGCGCAGCGTCAAGGCAATGGCGGCAATCATGGCCACCAGCAAAATGACGGCGGCAATTTCCACGGGATACAGATATTCCGTGTAGAGCAATTTGCCCAGCGCCTTGGCGTTGGAGTAGGGAACCACCTGCCCCGCCGCATCCAGCACCACCGCGACGGCCTTGGGTTCATCCATGCCCCGAAAGCCGCCCATGAGAACTGCCGCCATTTCCAGGGCGATCATGGCGCCCACGAAGGCGGCCAGCGGGAAATGCTTCCAGAACCCCTTGCGTATCGTATCGATGTGGATATCCAGCATCATCACCACGAACAGGAACAGCACCATGACCGCCCCCAGATACACCAGGACCAGCACGATGGCGAGAAACTCCGCCTTGAGCAGCAACCAGATCGCGGCAGCCTGAGAGAAGGCCAGGATCAGGTTCAGCACCGCATGCACCGGATTGCGCGCGGTAATCACCCGGAATGCTGCGAACAGCAGCACCACCGAGAAGAGATAGAAAAAACCTGTCTTGGCGTCCATGAATCGGTTCTTTGTAGAAAGTCTGGCCTAAGGAACTCGCATCAGTACCGCATTAGCGGTACTTGGCATCAGCGGCCTTGGCCGCAGCGATTTCACCTTCGTAGCGGTCACCCACCGCCAAAAGCATGTCTTTGGTGAAATACAGATCGCCCCGCTTCTCCCCGTGGTATTCGAGGATGTGCGTTTCAACGATCGAGTCCACCGGGCAGCTCTCTTCGCAAAAGCCACAGAAGATGCATTTGGTCAGGTCGATGTCGTAACGCGTCGTGCGGCGCGATCCATCCTCACGCACATCCGACTCGATGGTGATGGCCATGGCAGGGCAGACGGCTTCACACAGCTTGCAGGCAATGCAACGCTCTTCACCGTTGTCATAGCGGCGCAATGCATGCAGCCCCCGGAAGCGCGGCGACAAAGGCGTTTTTTCCTCGGGAAATTGCACCGTCACCTTGCGGCGAAAGGCGTAGCGTCCAGTCAGGGCCATGCCCTTGACCAGTTCCACCAGCATGAAGCTCTTGAAAAAGTCTTTGAACGAAAAAGGTGCAGCAGCAGCAACAGCAGTCATTTGTGTCCCCGCTTATTTCCAGATATTCCACGGCGAGAGCAACCACCCGCCAACAATGAGCAGCCACACCAGCGTGACCGGAATGAAGATCTTCCAGCCCAGACGCATGATCTGGTCGTACCGGAAACGGGGGAAAGTCGCCCGGATCCAGATAAACATCGACACCACGGCAAAGGTCTTCAGACCCAGCCAGATCCAGCCCGGAATCCAGTTGAACAGTGCACTGTCAATGGGCGACAACCAGCCACCGAGGAACATCAGCGCAGCCAGAATGGACACCAGCCACATGCTGGCGTATTCGGCCAGGAAGAAGATGGCGAAGCCCATGCCCGAATACTCAACCATGTGCCCCGCCACAATCTCGGCCTCGCCCTCCACCACGTCAAACGGGTGGCGGTTGGTTTCTGCCACCCCGGAGATCAGGTACACCAGGAAAATCGGCAGCAGGGGCAACCAGTTCCACGACAGGAAACCCAGCCCCTTGTCGGCTGCCATGCCACGCCCCTGCCCCATCACGATTTCGGTCAGGTTCATGCTGCCCGACACCATGATCACCACCAGGAAGCAAAAGCCCATGGCGATTTCATAGCTGACCATCTGCGCCGAAGCCCGCAATGCCCCCAGGAAGGCGTACTTCGAATTGGAGGCCCACCCGGCAATGATCACGCCATAGACTTCGATGGAAGTAATGGCCATCACCAGCAGCAGGCCCGCATTCACATTGGCCAGCGCGACGTCCGGGCCAAAGGGAATCGCCACCCAGGCCGCCAGTGCGGGCATGATCGCCATGACCGGCCCCAGCACAAAGAGACCTTTGCTCGCCGCGGTAGGCTGGATGATTTCCTTGGTCAGCAGCTTCAAGGCGTCCGCAATCGGCTGCAGCAGTCCGAACGGGCCCACCCGGTTGGGACCATGGCGAACCTGCATGAAGCCCAGCAGCTTGCGCTCCCACAGCGTCAGGTAGGCCACCGCACCCATCAGCGGCGCCAGGATCACCACAATTTTCAACAGGATCCAGAGTACGGGCCAGACGATGGCAGTCCACCAGCCATAGCCCAACAGGTTCAAACCTGCGTTGTGGATTGCATCAATCATGCCGCAACTCCTTCCTGCGCACGACGTGCATCCGCCGTCAGTTGCAACGAGGTGGCCCGTCGCACCAGTCCGTCGAGCTGGTAGATGGAGGCCACGACCGGCTCACCCACTGCAGAGCTGGCAGCCTGTGGCAGCATGGCCTGGGCGTTATTCAGCAGCGCAGAGGGCACGGTTGCCGTGCCGCCTGCCGGAGTGCCGGTCGCCTTGGCAAGCACGTCCTGGGACGTTTCGAAATCAAAACCCGGAACGTTCAGCAGATTGGCCAGCACCCGCAGCACTTTCCAGGCAGGCCGGGTTTCACCCAACGGCCGGACGACCGCATGGAAACTCTGCAAACGGCCTTCGGCGTTCACAAAGCTGCCCGATGTCTCGGTAAATGGCGCGATCGGCAGCAAGACATCGCTGAAAGCCATGTTGGCCTTGAACGGGCTCAGGGTGACCACCATATCGGTATTGGCAAGCGCCTGGCAGGCCGCGTCACCGCCGGCCGCATCAAAGGCGGGCTCGGTATTCAGCAGGATGGCAGCTTTCAGGCTTCCGCCCAGCATCTGGCCGGCATTCTGGCCACCGTTGACAGGCATGGCACCGGCAAACTGTGCCCCCACCGTGTTGGTAGCCTCCGTGAGGTAACCCACCGTGGCACCTGCCTGCTCACCGATCCACTGCGCCAGCGCCAGCAAGCGGCTGGCATGTGCATGGTGCGCCGCTGCATTCCCGAGCAAGATGGCCTTGCGCTCGCCGCCCAGCAGGGAGCGGGCGATGGCCAAAGCCGAGTCGTTCACCGGAACGGTCCCATCGGGAGCCGGTATGCCTTTTTCCTGGGCAATGGCGGCAGCGACGCTGGCGAGCGCCTGCTCCCATGCGCCGGACTGCTGCACCAGCGTGTACGCCACGGGCATGGCCCAGTCGTAGGCTTCAGAATTGATGGCACTGACCGCACAACCATGGCGCGCTGCCTGGCGGATACGCTGTGCAAACAGCGGATGGTCCTTGCGCAGATTAGAACCCACCACCAGCACACGCTGCAAAGTGGAAAGCGATGCAATGGAAGTGCCCAGCCAGCGAATTCCGGCTGGCGCCGGGAATTCGGCATTGCGCAGCCGGTAGTCGATGTTCTCGCTGCCCAGTCCACGCACCAGGGAGCCTGCCAGATACAGCTCTTCCAGCGTACTGTGCGGGCTCACCAGGGCGCCAATGGCGCCGGCGCCATGGTCGTTGCGAACGCAGCGCAAACCATTGGCGACATATTCAAGTGCCGTCTGCCAGTCCACCTCCTGCCAGGTGCCACCCTGCTTGAGCATGGGCCGGGTCAGGCGTTCGTCGCTGTTGAGCGCTTCATACGAAAAGCGGTCGCGGTCCGCAATCCAGCATTCGTTGACCTCTTCGTTCTCGAAGGGAACGACGCGCATGACCTTGTGGTTCTTCACCTGGACAATGAGGTTGGCGCCGGTGGAGTCATGGGGACTGACCGACTTGCGGCGCGAAAGCTCCCAGGTGCGGGCGCTGTAGCGGAAAGGCTTGCTGGTCAACGCGCCCACCGGGCAGATGTCGATCATGTTGCCCGAGAGCTCGGAATCGATCGTTTCACCCGTCACGGTGGTGATCTCGGAGTGTTCACCCCGATGGATCATGCCCAGTTCCATGACGCCAGCCACTTCCTGGCCGAAGCGCACACAGCGGGTGCAGTGGATGCAACGGCTCATCTCCTCCATGGAGATCAGCGGGCCCACATCCTTGTGGAGCACCACGCGTTTTTCCTCTTCGTAACGCGACGAGGAAGCACCATAGCCCACGGCCAGATCCTGCAGCTGGCATTCCCCGCCCTGGTCGCAGATGGGGCAATCGAGCGGGTGATTGATGAGCAAAAACTCCATCACCGACTTCTGCGCCTGAATGGCTTTGTCGGTCTTGGTGCGCACAATCATGCCTTGCGTCACCGGAGTGGCGCATGCAGGCATGGGCTTGGGCGCTTTTTCGACGTCCACGAGGCACATGCGGCAATTGGCCGCAATCGACAATTTCTTGTGGTAGCAGAAGTGGGGAATGTAGGTGCCAGCCTTTTCGGCAGCATGCATCACCATGGAGCCCTCGGTGACTTCTACCTTCTGACCGTCCAGTTCAATTTCAACCATATGCTTTTCTCGCGATCAGGCAGAGGGCGCAGCCTGAGGGGTCTTGTTCCGGATCAACGCTTCGAACTCGGGGCGGAAGTGCTTGATCATGGCGCGCACGGGCATTGCCGCCGCATCGCCCAGGGCGCAGATGGTGCGTCCCATGATGTTGCTGGCCACGGAATCGAGCACCTCCATGTCGGCAGGACGCCCCTCACCACGATGGATACGGTCCACCAGACGCCAGAGCCAGCCCGTGCCTTCGCGGCATGGCGTGCACTGTCCGCACGACTCATGCATGTAGAAATAGGACAGGCGCTTGAGGGACTCCACCATGCAGCGCGAATCGTCCATGACGATGACGGCACCCGAACCCAGCATGGAGCCGGCCTTGGCAATGGAGTCATAGTCCATGGTGCATTCCATGATGATGGATGCCGGCAACACGGGTGACGACGAGCCGCCAGGAATCACGGCCTTGAGCTGGCGCCCCGTCCGTACACCACCCGCCAATTCGAGGAGCTTGGCAAACGGCGTGCCCATGGGCACCTCGTAATTGCCGGGACGCTCCACATCGCCACTGACCGAGAAGATCTTGGTACCACCATTGTTGGGCTTGCCACAGGCCAGGTAGGCCGCGCCACCGTTGCGGATGATCCAGGGCACCGCCGCAAAGGTTTCGGTGTTGTTGATGGTCGTGGGCTTGCCATAGAGGCCGAAGCTGGCCGGGAATGGCGGCTTGAAGCGGGGCTGCCCCTTCTTGCCTTCCAGCGATTCGAGCAAGGCCGTTTCTTCGCCGCAGATGTACGCGCCAAACCCGTGGTGCGCATGCAGCTGAAAACTGAAACCGCTGCCCAGGATGCCGTCACCCAGATAACCCGCAGCGCGCGCCTCTTCCAGCGCGGCCTCGAAGCGCTCATAAACCTGGAAGATTTCACCGTGGATGTAGTTGTAGCCCACGCTGATACCCATCGCGTAGGCCGCAATGATCATGCCCTCGATCACGATGTGCGGGTTGTACATCAGGATGTCGCGGTCCTTGCAGGTGCCTGGTTCGCCCTCGTCCGAGTTGCACACCAGGTACTTCTGACCGGGGAACTGCCGGGGCATGAAGCTCCACTTCAGGCCGGTGGGAAAGCCCGCACCGCCACGACCCCGCAGACCGGACTCCTTCACGGTCGCAATCACCTGGTCCTGCGTGAGCCCCTCACCACCATCCTTGCCCAGGATGGCGCGCAACGCCTGGTAGCCACCACGCGCTTCATAGTCCTTGATACTCCAGTTGGAGCCATTCAGGTCGGCGTAGATCTGGGGCGCAATGTGGCGGTCATGGAAGCAGGTTTCGACACCTGCCGCCTGGAATTGTGCAAGCACCTGGGCAGCCGTGGTCATTGCTTCGCCTCCACTGCGCGCAGGCTGTCAACCAGTTGGTCGAGCTTGTCATTGCCCATGAAGCTGCACATGTTGCGGTCGTTCACCAGCATCACGGGCGCATCGGCGCAGGCCCCGAGGCACTCGCATTGCTGCAGGGTGAACAGGCCGTCCGGGGTGGTTTCACCCATGGAAATGCCCAGCTTGTGCTCAAGGTGCTCCAGCGCCTTGCCGCCGTCACGCAACAGGCATGGCAGGTTGGTGCAGACGTTGAGCTTGTACTTGCCCACCGCCTGCTGGTTGTACATGTTGTAGAAGGTGGTGACTTCGTGCACGGCGATCTGCGGCATGCCGAGGTACTCGGCAATAACCGCTTCGCTGGCTTCGCTGACATGGCCCTGCTCCTGCTGCACGATGGACAGGCAGGCCATCACGGCCGACTGCTTCTGCTCCGGCGGGTACTTGGCCACTTCTCGCGCGAATCGCGCTTTGGTCGCTTCGGTAATCATCGATCAATCTCTCCGAACACGATATCCATGGTCCCAATGATGGCCACGGCGTCCGCAATCATGTGGCCCCGGGCCATTTCATCCAGCGTGGCCAGATGCGCAAAACCGGGGGCACGGATCTTGAGGCGATAAGGTTTGTTCGCACCATCGCTCACCAGGTAGATGCCGAACTCTCCCTTGGGATGCTCCACCGCCGCATAGGCTTCGCCCTCGGGAACATGGAACCCTTCAGTGAACAGCTTGAAATGGTGGATCAGCTCTTCCATGTTGGATTTCATGGATTCGCGATCAGGCGGTGCAATCTTGTGGTTGTCGGTGATCACCGGCCCCGGGTTGGCACGCAGCCAGTCCACACATTGCTTGATGATGCGGTTGGACTCGCGCATTTCCTGCATGCGGACCAGATAGCGGTCATAGCAGTCGCCCGTCTTGCCCACAGGCACGTCGAAGTCCATGCGGTCGTAAACGTCGTAGGGCTGCGTCTTGCGCAAATCCCACGCAATGCCGGAACCGCGCAGCATGGGGCCGGTCATCCCCAGATTCAGCGCCCGCTCGGGCGAAACCACGCCGATGCCCACGGTACGCTGCTTCCAGATGCGGTTGTCGGTGAGCAGGGTTTCGTACTCGTCCACGCAGCCCGGAAAGCGCCGCGTGAAGTCGTCGATGAAATCAAGCATCGAACCCTGGCGGTTCTTGTTCATGGCCTCCAGGGCCTTGGCATTCTTGATCTTGCTGACCTTGTACTGCGGCATGCTGTCCGGCAGATCACGGTACACACCGCCCGGACGGAAGTACGCCGCGTGCATGCGTGCACCGGACACGGCTTCGTACATGTCAAACAGGTCTTCGCGCTCGCGGAAGGTGTAGATCAGGATGGTGGAGCTGCCGCAATCGTTGCCATGCGAGCCCAGCCACATCAGGTGGTTCAGCAGGCGCGTGATTTCAGCAAACATCACACGGATGTACTGCGCGCGCAGCGGCACTTCGATGCCCAGCAGTTTTTCAATCGCCAGGCAGTAGGCGTGCTCGTTGCACATCATCGAGACGTAATCGAGCCGGTCCATGTAAGGCAGCGACTGGATATAGGTCTTGTGCTCGGCCAGCTTTTCGGTAGCGCGGTGCAGCAGACCAATATGCGGGTCGGCGCGCTGCACCACTTCGCCATCGAGCTCCAGCACCAGACGCAGCACACCGTGCGCAGCCGGGTGCTGCGGACCAAAGTTCAGGGAATAGTTCTTGATTTCCGCCATGATGGATCACGTGAGACGCCCAGCGGCTCAGTGCAGGCCTCCGTACTTGTCTTCGCGAATGATGCGGGGCGTGATTTCCCGAGGCTCGATGGACACGGGCTCATAGACCACGCGCCGCTGCTCGGTGTCGTAGCGCATCTCCACATGCCCGGACAGCGGAAAATCCTTGCGGAAGGGATGACCGATGAAGCCATAGTCGGTCAGGATGCGGCGCAGATCGTTGTGGCCATCGAACACGATGCCGAACAGATCGAAGGCCTCGCGCTCATACCAGTTGGCCGAGTTCCACAGATCGGACACCGAAGCCACCACCGGAAAATCATCATCCGGACAAAACACTTTCACGCGCACGCGCTGGTTCAGGCTGACGGACAGCAGGTGCGACACCACGCCGTAGCGGGCGCCCTCGTTCACGGCGTCGGCATAGGCAGAATAGTCCACACCACACAGGTCGATGAGTTGCTCGAAGCGGCAACCCTCGGCATCGCGCAACACGCGCATGGCATCCAGGTAGTCGGCAGCCGCCACCACCACCGTGACTTCACCCAGGGCCACCGTGATTTGGAGCGCCCGGGCGCCCAGGGCCGCAGCAATGTTGTCTTGGAGTTTTTCCGGCCGAATGGCAACAGCAGTCATCATCAACCCTTCAGACACGAGCAATGGTGTTGGTGCGGCGGATTTTCTGCTGCAACTGGATGATGCCGTAGATCAACGCTTCGGCCGTGGGCGGGCAGCCAGGCACATAAACATCCACCGGCACGATGCGGTCACAGCCACGCACCACAGAATAGCTGTAGTGGTAGTAGCCACCGCCATTGGCGCACGACCCCATCGACAGAACCCAGCGCGGCTCCGACATCTGGTCATACACCTTGCGCAAAGCCGGTGCCATCTTGTTGCACAGCGTGCCGGCAACGATCATCAGATCGGACTGTCGCGGGCTGGCGCGGAACACCTCGGCGCCAAAGCGCCCGATGTCGTAGCGTGCAGCGGCGGCATGCATCATCTCGACCGCACAGCATGCCAGACCAAAGGTCATGGGCCACAGGGATCCGGTCTTGGCCCAGTTCACCACGGAGTCGTAGCTCGTGGTGATGAAGCCTTCCTTCATCACGCCTTCAATCATTGCATCAGTCCTTGTTGAAGCCCGCTCATTCCCAGTTCAGGGCGCCTTTTTTCCACTCGTAGGCAAAACCCACGACCAGGATGGCCAGGAAGATCACCACGGCGACAAAGCCGGTAATCCCCACCTCCTGCAGCGACACGGCCCAGGGAAACAGGAAGGCGATTTCCAGATCGAACAGGATGAAAAGAATGGCCACGAGGTAGTAGCGCACATCGAATTTCATGCGCGCATCCTCGAAGGCTTCGAAGCCACATTCGTAAGGGGAGTTTTTCGCCGCATCCGGGCGATTGGGGCCCAGCACATACCCCAGGGCCAGGGGAACGACACCTACGGCGATACCGACCAGGATAAACAAAAGGACGGGGAGGTACTGTTCGAGGTTCATCTGGAGGATGTGCTCACCGCTGTGGCCTTGCCCGTCAGAACCCTGGCCGGGTCATGCAGGCAGGCCTTTGTTTTGGTGCCGTCGGCGAGACTCGAACTCGCACAGCTTTCGCCACTACCCCCTCAAGATAGCGTGTCTACCAATTTCACCACGACGGCTGATTTTTCATCTGGATGGCATGAGGAACCTTGCGGTTTTGGCTTTCCAGACAATCCGGAATTCTACTCCGGAAAAACCCTGCTCCGGAGCCAGAAAACCAATTTAGTGCAGTTTATTTCGTCGGGATCTGCGCTGCACCCGAGGCGGCCGCTGCCGGCGCAGGAACCACCGCATTCGATCCTGCCGTCACAGGCGCTTCACCCGAAGCCGCAGGAGCGACTGCAGCCGGCGTTTCCAGCACGCTGCCCGAACTGGCGGGACGCACATTGCCAAAATAAGCCAGCGCCAGCGTCGCCACAAAGAACACCGTGGCCAGCACGCCCGTGGTGCGCGAAAGGAAGTTGGCGCTGCCGCTGGCACCAAACAGGCTACCCGAACTGCCACTGCCAAAAGCCGCCCCCATGTCGGCACCCTTGCCATGCTGGACCAGGATCAGGCCAATCATGCCCAGCGCCGTCAGCATCTGCACACCCAAAATCACATTCACAAGCACATTCATTCTCTGTTCACTCCTGATTTAATCGCTGCAAGCCCAATCCCTTATTGGGCGGCAGCAATAATTTGCAAAAAGTCTTGCGCCTTGAGCGCCGCACCGCCCACCAGGCCGCCGTCGATGTCTGGCTGCGCCAGCAACTGTGCTGCATTGGCGGCGTTCATGCTGCCGCCGTACAGCAGGCGAATGCGGTCCGCATGTTCACTGGCGGCGGCCAACTGGGCCCGCAGCACGGCGTGCACCTGCTGGGCCTGCTCTGGCGAGGCCGTGCGCCCGGTTCCAATGGCCCAGACGGGCTCATAGGCCACCACGATTTCGCTGATGCAATGGCCGTTGAGATGGATCACTGCCGCCAGCTGGCGCTTCACGACCACCTCGGTCTGGCCAGCCTCCCGCTCGGCCAGGGTTTCCCCCACGCACACGATGGGCGTGATGCCCAGCGCCAACGCCCGCTGCGCCTTGACAGCCACCACGGTATCGCTCTCGCCGTGGTACTGGCGGCGCTCGGAGTGCCCCACCAGCGCATAGCGCACACCGAACTCCTTGAGCATGGCTGCCGAGATTTCACCCGTGTAGGCGCCCGCCTCATGCACCGAGACATCCTGCGCAGCCAGCGCCAGCGCCGACCCCGCCGCAATGCCCGCCACCTGCGCCAGATAGGGCGCCGGCACCGCCACCGCCACATCACAGGCGGGCTGCCCCATGCCAGCGATCAGGGTGCGCACCAGCGCGTCGTTGGCAGCCAGGCTGCCATTCATCTTCCAGTTGCCCGCAATGAGTTTCTTTTTCATGATGACCACGTCAAAACAATCTTGCCGATGTGCTGGTTGGACTCCATCAGCGCATGGGCCTGCGCGGCATCCGCCGCAGCAAAAGTGCTGTGAATGACCGGGCGGACCTTGCCCGCCGCGATCAGGGGCCAGACATGCTCACGCAGCGCGCGCGCAATGGCGCCCTTGAACGCCACCGGGCGCGGCCGCAAGGTCGAACCCGTGATGGTCAGCCGGCGCCGCAGCACCAGCCCCGCGTTGAACGCACTCTTGACCCCGCCCTGCACGGCGATGATGACCAGGCGACCGTCTTCGGCCAAGCACTCCACCTCGCGCGCCACATAGTCGCCGGCGACCATGTCCAGCACCACATCCACGCCCTTGCCGGCGGTGATGCGCTTGGCTTCCTCGACAAAGTCCTGCGTCCTGTAGTTGATGGCATGGTGCGCGCCCAGCGCCAGGCAGGCCGCACATTTTTCATCGCTGCCCGCCGTCACGATCACCGTGGCACCCATGGCGCGCGCCAGCTGGATGGCCGTGACGCCAATGCCGCTGGTGCCGCCCTGCACCAGCAGGGTTTCGCCCGGGTGCAGGCGTCCGCGGTCGAACACGTTGCTCCACACCGTGAAGAAGGTTTCGGGCAAAGAGGCCGCCTCGATGTCGCTGAGCCCGGCGGGCACCGGCAGGCACTGCTCGACCGGCGCCACGCACCACTCGGCATAACCACCACCGGCCACCAGCGCGCAAACGCGGTCGCCCACCTTCAAACCGGCCTTGGACAGAGCGACAGCATCACCGCTTTCCACGACACCCGCCACTTCCAGCCCCGGCAGGTCGGAAGTACCCGGTGGCGGCGCGTAATGGCCCAGACGCTGCAACACGTCGGGCCGATTGATGCCACTCGCACTGACGCGGATCAGCAATTCGCCCACCCCCGCCTGGGGCATGGGGCGCTCGCCCAGGCGCAACACCTCCGGAGCACCAAAGGCCGTGATTTCTACAGCGCGCATACCGAAACCCTTCGCACGTCCATCTGAATGATTCTGACCTCCAGCACTTGTGCAACAAGTGCCAGAAGCTCCTATATCAATAGCAGATCAATCAACCGTTCAGCTGGCCCGCGCTGCCTTCGGAAGGCACCGCTTGCTGCTGCTGCTGCTGCTGCTGCTGCTGCTGCTGCTGCTGCTGTTGCTGCTCGGCGGGCTGGCGATCACGACCACCATCGCGGCGCTCGCCACCGCGGTCACCCCGCTCGGCCGGGGCCGGACGATCGCTGCCACCGGCTGGACGCTCGGCCAGTGCCTTCATGGACAGCTTGACGCGACCCTTTTCGTCGGTTTCCATGACCTTGACCTTGACGATCTGGCCTTCGGTCAGGTAGTCGCCCACGCGCTCGACGCGCTCGTGCGCAATCTGGCTGATGTGCAGCAGTCCGTCCTTGCCGGGCAGCAGGTTGATCAGCGCACCGAAGTCCAGGATCTTGGTGACCGGGCCTTCGTAGATCTTGCCGATTTCGACTTCGGCCGTGATCTGCTCGATGCGGCGCTTGGCTTCGTCGGCCTTGGCGTTGTCGGTGGCGGCGATGGTGATGGTGCCGTCTTCCTCGATGTTGATCTGGCAGCCGGTTTCTTCGGTCAGCGCACGGATCACGGCGCCGCCCTTGCCGATAACGTCACGGATCTTCTCGGGGTTGATCTTCATGGTGTAGAGCTTGGGCGCGAAGTTGCTCACCTCGGTCTTGGCTTCGCCCATGGCTTCCTGCATCTTGCCCAGGATGTGGATGCGCGCTTCCTTGGCCTGCGCCAGCGCGACCTGCATGATTTCCTTGGTGATGCCCTGGATCTTGATGTCCATCTGCAGCGCCGTGATACCGGCGGTGGTGCCTGCCACCTTGAAGTCCATGTCGCCCAGGTGATCTTCATCGCCCAGGATGTCGGTCAGCACGGCAAAGCGGTTGTCTTCCTTGATCAGGCCCATGGCGATACCGGCCACATGGGCCTTCATGGGCACGCCCGCGTCCATCATCGACAGGCAGCCACCGCAGACCGAAGCCATCGACGAGGAACCATTGGATTCGGTGATTTCCGACACCACGCGCATGGTGTAGGGGAACTCTTCCTTCGTCGGCAGCACCGCCACCAGCGCGCGCTTGGCCAGGCGGCCGTGGCCGATTTCGCGGCGCTTGGTGCTGCCCATGCGGCCCACTTCGCCGGTGGCGAAGGGAGGCATGTTGTAGTGCATCATGAAGCGGTCTTCGTACTCGCCGGCCAGCGCATCGATGCGCTGCGCATCGCGCTCGGTGCCCAGTGTGGTCACCACCAGCGCCTGGGTCTCGCCACGCGTGAACAGGCTGGAACCGTGGGCGCGGGGCAGCACGCTGCTGCGGATTTCGATGGGGCGCACGGTGCGCGTGTCGCGGCCATCGATGCGGGGTTCTCCCGCCAGGATCTGGCTGCGCACGATGCGCGCTTCGATGTCGAACAGCATGCCTTCGACCTTGACGCTGTCGAACACGACACCGGCTTCCTTCAGGTCGGCCATGACCACGGCATAGGCCTCGCGGCAGGCGTGCGTACGGGCCTGCTTGTTGCGGATCTGGTAGGCAGCGCGCAGCTTGCCTTCGGCCAGCTCGGTCACCTTGGCGATGAGCGATTCGTCCTTGGCGGGGGCTTTCCAGTCCCACACGGGCTTGCCGGCCTCGCGCACCAGCTCGTGGATGGCGTTGATGGCCACATTGCCTTGCTGGTGACCGAACACCACGGCACCCAGCATGACTTCTTCGGACAGTTGCTGCGCCTCGGACTCGACCATCAGCACGGCCGCCTCGGTGCCGGCCACGACCAGGTCCATCTGCGAGCTCTTGCGCGCCGTCTGGCCGGGGTTGAGCACGTATTCACCGTTGATGTAACCCACGCGCGCAGCGCCGATCGGGCCATTGAAGGGGATGCCCGAAATGGCCAGCGCGGCGCTGGTGGCAATCAGGGCGGCAATGTCGGCGTCCACCTCGGGGTTCAGCGACACCGTGTGGATGACCACATGCACATCGTTGTAGAAACCTTCGGGGAACAGCGGGCGGATCGGGCGGTCGATCAGGCGGCTGGTCAGGGTCTCGTGCTCGCTGGGTTTGGCTTCGCGCTTGAAGAAGCTGCCGGGGATCTTGCCAGCGGCGTAGGTCTTCTCGATGTAGTCCACCGTCAGCGGGAAAAAGTCCTGCCCCGCCTTGGCCACCTTGGAAGCCACCACAGTGGCCAGTACCACGGTGTCGTCGATGTTCACCAGCACGGCGCCGCCGGCCTGGCGGGCGATTTCGCCCGTTTCCATGATGACGGTCTTGTCACCCCATTGGAAAGACTTGGTGACCTTGTTGAAAATGCTCATGTTCAGCTCCTGTTTTAATAGCTGGCAGCGATCTGCCAGATTGGCTTGGAGAGCAATTCAGAACACGATGCCATTCCAGTGAACCTGCCTGCCACCCGCGTGGGGCAAGGCCATTGGAATGACACAGCTTCGCTCTGTTTTGCGGCTCCGAAGTAAAAAACGCCTGAGCTAGCGGACTAACCCAGGCGTTTTGGCATGCAAATCAGATTACTTGCGCAGACCCAGCTTGGCGATCAGCGCGGTGTAGCGGTCGGCGTCCTTGGCCTTGAGGTAATCCAGCAGCTTGCGACGACGGCTCACCATGCGCAGCAGGCCACGACGACCATGGTGGTCCTTGGCATGCGTCTTGAAGTGAGGCATCAGTTCGTTGATGCGGGCGGTGAGCAGGGCCACCTGCACTTCTGGGCTGCCCGTGTCGTTGGCAGCGCGTGCATTGGCCTTGACGACTTCGGCCTTGATAGAAGATGCGATCATTGATTTTTCCTTGATGAAGACCTGCAGCAAAGCCACAGGCCAATAGTTTTTACTTGCGCCTGCGGCTGGAACGGCCATGGGCGTGCGTCTTGCACCGTGCAAAACCTGCGGATTATAACCCGAGCCAGTTTTTGAGCCGCTCCACCCCCTGCACCAGGCGCTGCGGGTCCTTGGAGGCAAAACACCAGCGCAGCCAGCCCTGGGCCTCCTCGCCAAAGGCATTGCCGGGCGCCAGGCCCAGCCCCGCCTCGGCCACCAGGCGCTTGGCCGTGGCCAGCGAGTCGCCATGCCCTGGCAGGCGAAAGAATGCATACATCCCACCGCGTGCGCTGGCCACCTCCACGCCGGGCAGGGCCTGCAAAAGCGGCACCAGGGTGTCACGGCACTGCTTCAGGTGCGCCACCACGCGCGGCGTGATCGCGTCCGCATGCTGCAGCGCCGCAATACCAGCCCGCTGGGTGAACACGCTGGCACACGAGGTATTGAACTCGACCAGCTTGCCCATGTGGTGCGTCATGGAGGGCGGCATCACCAGCCAGCCCAGGCGCCAGCCCGTCATCAAAAAACTCTTGGAAAAACTGTGCACCACCACCAGGCGGTCCTCGGGCTCGGCCAGGTCCAGGAAACTGGGTGCACAGCCGTTGGCCGTGGGCTCGTAATACAGGCGTTCATACACCTCGTCGGCCAGGATCCAGGTGCCCGTGGTGCGGCAATGCGCCAAAATGCTTTGCTGCTCCTGCGCCGTCAGGGTCCAGCCCGTGGGGTTGTTGGGCGCGTTCACCACCAGCAATTTCGTGGCCGGCGTGATGGCAGCCAGCAACTCCGCCATGTCCAGCGCCCAGGCACCACCCGGCTCGGGGCGCAGTGAAACACAGCGCAAATCCGCCCCCATGATCAAGGGCTGCGCCGTGAGATTGGGCCACACAGGTGTGACCGCAACCACCTCATCGCCGGCGTCCACCAACGCCTGCACCGCCAGCATCAGCGCATTGACGCCACCCGACGTGATGGCAATGCGGTCGGCACCCACCGGCCGGTGCAGCCGGCTGGTATAGGCCGCCACTTCGGCGCGCAACTCTGGCAAGCCCAGGTTGTGGGCATAAAACGTTTCCCCCCGCTGCAGCGAATCGATGGCTGCCTGGCGCACCACATCGGGCGTACCCTCGTCACTCTCGCCAAACCAGAAGGCCAGCACATCGCTGCGCCCCATGCCAGCGTTGGCAACTTCACGGATACGGGATTCTTCGAGGTTCAGCAGGGCGTGGCGCATGGCAGGATGGACGTGGAGAATGTCAAAGCCGCATCGTACGGGATGCCGGCCACGAACCACCCACCCCATCCACAGCCATGGAGCATGCATGTCCCTCAACCATTGCAACCAAGTCCCGCCAAGCCCCTGGGAGAGCGCACTCCTGTGCGCCTGCATGGCACTGGGCCTGATGGCCCCCTCCTTTGGCGCGCAGGCAGCGTCCCCAAAGAACGCCGCAGCAACAGTCGCCAGCGAATCCGTCAAAAAGAAGGGTTCAGTGAAGGTGAAGCACCAGCGCAGCGCGTCGGAAGAAAGCACCGCCGAGCGCGACCGGCGCCTGTACCGTGAATGCCAGGGCCGGCCCAATGCGGGAGCATGCCTGGGATACACAAGACGCTAACAAGACCACCAGGGAAGACCAGGGCGCCAACGAGACCAGCGCCCCTGCTGATCCGGCCCGATGATGCTGGAACCGTTCGCGCCCAACGCGTCGAAGGGCGTTGACCCGCTCAGCCCGAACGCCATTCGGGATTTCAAAGGACCGAATTTAAACGCTCAACTGCCATTCGTCCAACCACAGCACCACGGTAGCCAAAGACACCGTAAATCCATAGCATGCGCTGCAGGCCTCGCAACACCCCCCATACAGGAAGTCGCCGCCA
Organism: Acidovorax sp. JHL-9; assembly: GCF_000426205.1. Taxonomy (NCBI): domain Bacteria; kingdom Pseudomonadati; phylum Pseudomonadota; class Betaproteobacteria; order Burkholderiales; family Comamonadaceae; genus Acidovorax; species Acidovorax sp. JHL-9. Next base: position 91,915 of record NZ_AUEX01000014.1, on the reverse strand, counting down.
TGCCGTTGAACCGCCAAACCACCCGCCGCCCCGCACTGGCGGCAAGTGCCCAAACCCGCCGGCTCCAGGGCTTCAGCCTGGTAGAGGCGCTGATCGTGCTCAGCATCGCGGCCATCCTCATGGGGCTGGCCGTTCCGGCATTTCAGGGGCTACAGGAATTGCGCCGCCTGGAAGGCCACGCAGCGGAGCTGGCCACAGACATCCAGTACATCCGCAGCGAGGCCGTGACCAAAAACCGGCAAATGCACCTGCGCTTTGGGTCTGACGCGGCAGGCACTTGTTATTTATTGCACAGCGGCAACACCGGCAACTGCACCTGCACCAGCGCCGGGGCCGCGCAATGCACCGACCCCGCCAACTCGCCCGTGAAAAGCGTGGGCCTGGCTTCCAGGGAGGGCGTGCGCCTGCAGGCCAATGTCACCACCATGCTGTTCGACCCGGTTCGCGGCACTACAACCCCAGCAGGATCGGTCAACCTGATCGCCGACAGCGGCAAAACCATCCGGCATGTGGTCAACATCATGGGGCGTACCAGAACCTGCTCGCCCCAAGGCAGCGTCAGCGGCTACGCCACTTGCTGAAGCCAGCGGCCACCCGTCAGCCAACCAGGAAACCCGATAGGCGGCCCGGCACAATCGACCAACGGCACATTCGAAACATCTTTTTCGAAACCTTACGCGGCAAAATGGGGGCATGAAAACCTCTATCGCACCACAGGTACGTCGCCAATCCCCCAAGCCCAATGGGTTCACGCTGATCGAACTGATGATCGTCGTGGCGGTTGTGGGCATTCTTGCAGCCGTCGCTTACCCTTCGTACGCCGAATATGTCAGAAAAAGCCGCAGGTCGGATGCCATGGCAGCTATTTCCAAAGTCCAGCAGGCTCAAGAAAGATGGCGCGCTACTAACGCCAGTTATAGCGCCGACGTTAGCTCTTCGCCCACGGGCTTGAAGTTGGTATCTGACGCCACCGTAGCGTCAAGCTACAACCTCCCCTCCGGCTACTATTCAATTGGGATCAGCGGCCAGTCGGCCACCGGATACACCGTTACAGCAACGGCTATAGGCGCCCAAGCCAGTGATGCCAAGTGCACCACGCTAACTGCGACTTTGGCAAATGGCACTATTACCTACGGAAAAACTGGGACAGGTACAGTAAAAACCTGCTGGAACCAATGAAGCGCCCTATTAAAAATCCCAACGCCAAGGGATTCACACTCATTGAGTTGTTGATATCTGTGGCACTGATTGCGATCATTGCGTCTCTTGCAGCACCATCATTTACCACCATGATAGCCACGCAAAGAATCAAAGGTTTGGCAAATGAAATAATGACAGACCTATCTTTTGCAAAAATGGAGTCCGTACAGAAAAATCAATGTATTGCCGTTGATTTCAGTGCACAAGGCTACACCATAACTCAGTTGACTACATGCACCACAACGACAGGGGCAATGATTAAGACCGTCAACAACATTTCGGCCAGCAACAATTCTTTCTCCCCTTCTTCAGGCACCACCTATTTGGGAATAAAGTTTGAACCTGTCAGAACCACTGCGACCATTACCGGCACGGATCTTGTCATATCCAATACCAACGCAAGCACGCGCTCATTAAAAATAGTGGTAAACACAATGGGTCGAGCAGAAATATGCAGCCCAAGTGCAACCATCACAGGATTCAAACCATGCTAAAAAACCCGCTGAAACGCTCCAGACAGAAAGGGTTTAGTCTGGTAGAGAGCATGGTAGGCATCACGCTGGGATTATTTGTAGTGACCGGCGCTTTGGTGCTCATGTCAACTATGACAAAAAATAATCGCGACCTGATGATGGAAACCCGATTGGTTCAAGACTTGCGTACCAGCTCTGATCTGGTCGCAAGAGACATCCGCCGCGCAGGATACTGGGCAAGTGCCGCAGATGGTGTTTATGTACCACCTAGTGCAGGCAGCCCGGTGGCTGCTGCGTCCTTACCTCAAAATCCCAATCAAAATCTTATTCCTGGCAGTTGCGATACTTCAACTCTGCCAACCCCAGTCAGTTCGCCAGCATCTGGTACTGCGCTTACCGCCATGTGTTATTACATAGATGCGGGAATGTATGGCTTTAAGCTAGATGCAACGACGGGTGTTTTGTATGCGTTTGTTGCAGGCAATACCCCGCAAGCGCTCAGCGATCCCAACACCGTCAAAATTACCCAATTCAACCTGATTGCTTCACCTTTGCAAATATCCCTACCTGGCAATTGTGCAGCAGCCTCAGTTCCCAACCCACCTCAAGTGGTTGTTCGCCAATTTGAAGTGGAATTGCGTGGGCATCCACCATCAGACCCTACGTTGGTTCGCGGCGTAAGAACCAAGGCAAGAGTTCGAAATGATGCAGTCAGCGGGAGTTGCAGTTAATGAATAATCACACCAACAGGCAGATTCTTTGCATGCCTGGAAAAAATCAGCACAGATATGAACGCGGAGCAGCATCTGTTGTCGTGGTTGCATTACTTCTTCTGATCATGGCCATCGTGGTCGCTTTTGCCAATCGAACCATAATTTTTGAGCAAAAAACATCGGCCAATCAGTACCGTGCCACGCTGGCCTTCGAAGCTGCTGAAGCGGGTCTTGCATGGGCTCAGGCAATGCTCAACGAGCAAAAATATATTACTACAGCCTGTACGGAGACCACAACACCGGGTAATGAAAGATTTAAAAATCGTTATCTTAATATCCAACCAGATACCACTATAGAGTTTACATACGTTAACTCTGTCACTCCACCAGCACCCATAGCTGCTTGCATTTACAACCAAGCAGGCGGCAGCATGAATTGCAGTTGCCCTGTACGGGCAGGCCCCTACCCCAACCCACCCATACTTCCTCCTACAAATACGCCGAACACACCCAACCCCTCCGTACCCACAGCAGGCTCAGGATATAACCTACGGTTTGATATTTCTTTCGAAAGCAACACAAGAACAGGAACGGTGAACATTATTTCTCAAGGCTGCACGTTACCATCTGGCGCTGCAGCATGCGCTGGCGGCGACGCCAGTGCAACCGTCAGAGCAACCTTGGGCCAAATCTCTGGATTAGCGACTCCGCCAGCCTCACCACTTACCGCACGAGGCAATGTCAGCATTGGAAACGCCGCCCTAGGCGTCAGCAATCCAGACCCTAACACCAACGGCGTCACGATCAATTCTGGCGGCACCATAGACGCCGCAAGCGCGATAATTACCACCGTACCGGGCACACCGCCCAAAGCGACGCTGGTAGGGAATGATGCTTCTTTGCGGGATAAAACGGAGGACAACTTATTCTCCTCATTTTTTGGCATGAGCAAAGACGCATACAAGAGCTTAAGCTACGTATTACCGTGTACCGCATGCACTGATACTGATTTAATTGCCGCCTACAATGCAGGCGAAAGGCAAATCTGGGTACCAGGCTCAATGACCATCAATGCGAACTCTACAATCGGAACATCCACAGATCCTTTTGTCATGGTCGTTGACGGTGCGGTCAATATCAGTGGTGGCCCTCAAATTTCCGCCGTAATCTACTCCACCGCTGCCACCTGGAACTCCACTGGCGGTGGCAGCGCATTGTTTCGCGGCGCCATCATTTCCGAAGGCGACTACACCGGCAACGGCACCCCGAATTATTACTATGACCCAGAAGTCATGAGAAAAATTCGATCAAGTGCAAAATCATTTGCGCAAGTACCTGGCAGCTGGAGGGATTTTTAATGATTAGAATAAATAAAAGCAGCCATGGCAAGCATGGCATCACCACCCAACAGCGCGGTATCGCACTGATTGAAGCCATGGTGGCGTTGCTGATAGTTTCTCTTGGCGCACTCGGCTTGGTAGGAATGCATTTATTCCTGAACCGCAATGCCGACGTCGCCAAGCAACGCAGCGAGGCAGCCAGGCTGGCGCAGGCCCAGATGGAAGAAATGCGCGTTTACAGGACCATAGGAACAAGTTCTGATGCATTGTTCTGGACAAATATCATTAAAAATGACACAAGCGCTGCCCCTGTAACAACCGGTACGGCCAGCAATCCATACACCTCCAATACGACTTACGCTCTACAGCGCAGCGTCCCTGCTTCAGACCCGTCCGCCGGCAAATACAAGGAAGTTCAGGTACGGGTCACTTGGCTGGACCGCAGCGGTGAAAATCAAGCTATTGTTTTTAGAAGCGTGATGAATGGAGTTGATCCGTCCACCGCGGTATCGCTATCGCTTGTCCCCAACGGTTCCAATGTGCGCGACACCTTGGGTCGTAACGTGAGCATCCCCATTCCATCGAAAAATCTTGGCGATGGCACCAGCGTTTTCAAACCCCGCTCGGACGGTGCTACCGCCATTGTTTTTGACAACACTACCGGATTGATCAAAAAAATATGCAACAGAATAACATCAACAACACGGACCGCACAAATCACACTTTCAGATGTCGCCAGTTGCGACTCCCAAACCGGCTACTTGTTAAGCGGTTATATACGTTTTAAGGATGGAAGTTTCAACACCAATTTCGATCCAGTGAGTGCCAATGATCCCGTACCAACCAAAACTACTTGGGAGGTTGGCATGACCATGAATGATGTTGCGCCAGCGACCGGAAAACAAGGTTTGCTGTCCCTTTTAGCAAAAACTTCACCTGCCTGGACGAGCAACATTTCTAAAAATAAATACTCGACCCTACCCACCTGTTTTGCCGAACCATTAAAAACCATATCATTCACGGCATCGGTCAACTACAGCTTCACCAATGATGGCGCTACAACCTCCTCGACGAGCACCAAGGTCTATTTAACCGTGCCGGTGGGAACTGAATTAACACCAGCAGCCATTGCCGAACACACTACATACCCGCAAACCGCCATTTCAAATATCGTCGATCAGAACGAGCGCTTTATTGGTTACTCTTGTATTATTTATCCTATTGACTTGGACAACAATCCATTAACAGCAAATGCATGGACCGGCTTAACCAAGTTGATCGTCACAGGTACAGACACAGCTGCCAGCGCCTCTATAGGCACTACTTACAAGGTATGCCGATTCAGCGCAGACTACAACCTTAACGGCTATGTTTGGACGCCAGCAACACCATTACCTGACACAGCAACCACTGAGAGTGTCGATAAAATTGACAACGAGGAGCATCCCTATGCCTACCTCAATGTGCAAAGATCTCTCAGTAATCAGAATTTTCTGGTGATTGCTGGAAATCAAAATTGCCCATCGGGTTCCGCTGTCGAGGTGAATGGCACTGGCAGTGAGGTTTATACAGACACCACGACCGTATTGCACCAACCTTAATTATCAAAAGCGAGCAGCTGATTGCGTGCGCACCCCAGATTTGACCCTGCGTGGCGCACGCAACACAAAAATCATCGTTACAAAATGCCAAGGCCCATAGCGCCTGCATTACCATCACCGCGCAATGATCACACCAGCGCACTTCACCTCCCAAGCGCTTGGGCTCGCCGCCCAGGCGCTTTTTCTTTCCAACCCCAACCCCCGCGTGGGCTGCGTGCTGGTGGCGCCCGATGGCCGGGTGATTGGCCAGGGTTTCACCCAGCAGGCCGGTGGCCCGCACGCTGAAGTGGTGGCACTGCGCGACGCGGCGGCTGCCGGGCAGGATGTGCGGGGCGCTACGGCCTACGTCACGCTGGAACCTTGCGCCCACCAGGGCCGCACGGGACCTTGCTGCGACGCGCTGGTGGCGGCGGGCATTGGCAAGGTGGTGGCATCCATTGCCGACCCCAACCCCCTGGTGGCCGGCCAGGGCTTTGCGCGGCTGCGCGCTGCGGGCGTGGCGGTGGAGGTGGGGCCGGGTGCAGCCGAGTCGCGCGAACTCAACATCGGCTTTTTCAGCCGCATGGTGCGGGGCATACCCTGGGTGCGCCTCAAGGCGGCGGCGTCACTCGACGGCACCACGGCATTGCACAACGGCACCAGCCAGTGGATCACCTCACCCGCTGCGCGCGCCGATGGCCATGCCTGGCGCGCGCGGGCCTGCGCGGTGCTCACCGGCATTGGCACGGTGCTGGACGACAACCCGCGCCTGGATGTGCGCGAGGTCCCAACCCCACGCCAGCCGCATGTGGTGGTGGTGGACAGCCAATTGCAAACCCCGCCGGATGCGCGCCTTTTCATGGCCGGCCGCACTTGCATGATCTACGCAGCCACCCAGAATGATGGCAAAAAGGCCGCACTGGAAGCGCGTGGCGCCACGGTGGTTTATTTACCCAACCCACAGGGCAAAGTGAGCTTGCCCGCCATGCTGCGCGACCTGGCCCAGCGCAGCGTGAACGAGCTTCATGTGGAAGCCGGCAACAAGCTCAATGGCTCATTCGTGCGCGAAGGGCTGGTGGACGAGATGCTGGTGTACCTGGCGCCTACCTTGCTGGGGCCAGGCCTGGGCATGGCCCATGTCGGTCCGTTCGATACCTTGGCGCAAGGCCTGGCCATGGACTTCACTTCGGTAGACCGGGTAGGGCCAGACATCCGCCTCGTGGCAAGAGTGCGCGGGCGCGACGCTTTTTGAGCGCAATGGCGCAGGGCCTGTGGGGCCGGCCTTTTTCACCGGCAAACCAGCTGGCTGCCCTGCCCCGGCGCCCGCACCTGCATGCCACCGATGGCGGCAGCCGCTGCGAAGCCGGCCTGGTGAAAAGTGTCGAGCACGCGCGCCAGTGCATCAGGGCTGCAGCTCACCAGCAGGCCACCGCTGGTCTGGGGGTCGGTCAGCAGGTGGCGCTGCCATTCGGGCACGCCGGGGGCCCAGGCCACATCGGCACCATACGCGGCCCCGTTGCGTGCCGAGGCCCCCGTGACCACGCCGTCGGCCGCAAACCGCGCCGCGGCCGCAATGATCGGCACCCGGGCCAGCTCCACCTGGGCTGAAAGCCCCGAGCCCCGGCACACCTCCAGCAGGTGGCCTGCCAGGCCGAAGCCGGTGACATCGGTCATGGCGTGCACGCCATCCAGCGCACCCAGGGCAATGCCCACCCGGTTGAGCTGTGTGGTGTAGCGCAACATGTCGGCGTAGCCAGCTGCATCCAGCAGGCCTTTCTTTAGTGCCGCCGAGAGAATGCCCACCCCCAGCGGCTTGCCCAGCACCAGCACATCGCCCGCCTGCGCGTCGGCATTGCGGCGCACGCGCTGCGGGTGCACCAGCCCCAGGCCCACCAGGCCATAGATGGGTTCGAGCACGTCGATCGAATGCCCGCCCGCGATGGGGATGCCGGCATCGCGGCACACGGCGGCGCCGCCTTCCAGCACGCGACCGATCACCTCGGGCGGCAGCTGGGCGATGGGCATGCCCACCAGGGCCAGCGCCATGATGGGCGTGCCGCCCATGGCGTAGATGTCGGACAGCGCATTGGTGGCGGCAATGCGGCCAAAGTCATAGGGGTCGTCAACGATGGGGGTGAAAAAATCGGTGGTGGCCACCAGCGCCTGGCTGTCGTTGAGGCGATAGACGGCCGCATCGTCGCTGGTTTCGGTGCCCACCAGCAGCTCGGGCGGCACGATGCCCTGCGGTGCGCGTGCCAAAATCTCCTGCAGCAGGCCCGGCGCTATCTTGCAACCGCAACCGCCGCCGTGCGAGAACTGGGTAAGACGAATGGGTTTTGAATCAACAGTCATGGTGCGCGCGATTGTGCCAGCCGGCCGCCGGCCCGCGCGGGGCAAGGGCTTGGCGCCATGAGCCACCGCGGCCCCGTGCGCGTGGCGGACCGCCATGCTTTTCACACCCTGATCGATGCGCGCTCGCCCGCCGAATACGCGCTCGACCATATTCCCGGCGCCATCAACTGCCCGGTGCTCGACGATGACGAGCGCCGCATCGTCGGCACCCTCTACAAGCAGCAAGGTGCCTTTGAGGCACGGCGCGTGGGTGGCGCCATGGTGGCAGCCAACCTGGCGCGGCATTTGCGCACGCAGTTTGCCGACCAGCCCGCCAGCTGGAAGCCCCTGGTGTACTGCTGGCGCGGCGGCATGCGCAGCGGCTCGATGGTGACCTGGCTGCGCCTGGTGGGCTGGGACGCCCAGCAGCTGGCCGGTGGCTACAAGGCCTGGCGCCGCCATGTGATAGACCGGCTGGCCGAGCTGGCGCCGCAGCTGCCCCTGCGCGTGATCTGCGGCCCCACCGGCAGCGCCAAGACGCGCGTGCTGCAGGCCCTGGCCGCGCGCGGCGCGCAGGTGCTCGACCTGGAGGCCTGCGCCCGCCACCGGGGATCGGTGCTGGGTGCCTGGCCGGGGGTGGAGCAGCCCTCGCAAACCGCCTTCGAGACCACCCTGCTGCATGCACTGGAGCCCCTGGATCTGCAGCGCACCATCTATGTCGAAGCCGAGAGCAGCAAGATTGGCCGCCTGGCGGTGCCCCAGCCCCTAGTGCAGCGGCTGCGCGCCAGCCCCTGCACCGAAATCGCCGCCAGCGTGCCGGCGCGGCTGGATTTCTTGCTGCGCGACTACGCCAACCTGGGCGACGACCCGGCCCTGCTGGCCCGCCAGCTGGGTGTGCTCAAGGAACTGCACGGCAAGCAGGTGATTGCACGCTGGCAGGACTGGGCCGCAGCAGGTGCGCTGGCGCCGCTGTTTGCCGAGCTGGTGGCCTTGCACTACGACCCGCTTTATGCCCGCTCGCAAAGCACGCACCTGCACCAGTGGGCCACGCGGCTCAGCCTGGCCAGCGACGATCTTTCTGCGGCCGGCATTGATGCCCTGGCCGAGCAACTGCTGGCGCTCGGTTGACTTCCCCGGCACCGGGCTGTGCTCCCCCACTGGCCATCAAAAAATCGCTTTTCGCGCTTGTCAGCAAAGCGCCAGAGCCATCTTTCCTCATTGTTTTTGCACTTGCCTCAAGGCAACGCCCCATGATGGGGCGAACTGGCGGTGCACCTCTATGGCTTTTTTGGCGCGTTTATTGCTTAATTTTGGTGCAAGTCTGGCGCCTGCGTCCAGATTGCACCAGAACTGATCAATTCAAAGCACGAGGAAGTTATGAATGCACACCAACAGGGCGGCGATGCCTTGTTCATATTGCTGGGCGCCATCATGGTGCTGGCCATGCACGCCGGTTTTGCGTTTCTGGAGCTGGGCACTGTGCGCAAAAAGAACCAGGTAAATGCCCTGGTCAAGATCCTGGTGGATTTTTCGGTGTCCACGGTGGTGTATTTTTTGGTGGGCTACGGCGTGGCCTATGGCACGCATTTCTTGGTGGGCGCGGAGACACTGGCCCAGCAAAACGGCTTTGCCCTGGTGAAGTTCTTTTTCCTGCTCACCTTCGCGGCGGCGATTCCGGCCATTGTGTCGGGCGGCATTGCGGAACGCGCCAAGTTCTGGCCCCAACTGCTGGCAACCGCCGCCATCGTTGGCTTTGTGTACCCATTTTTTGAAGGTATCGCCTGGAACGAGCATTTCGGCATCCAGGCTGGCATTGCCGCCCTGACCGGCGCCACCTTCCATGATTTTGCCGGCTCGGTGGTGGTGCACGCCGTGGGCGGCTGGATTGCCCTGCCCGCCGTTCTGCTGCTGGGGTCACGCGCCAACCGCTACCGCAAGGATGGCGCCATCTCGGCCCATCCGCCCTCCAATATCCCTTTTCTGGCGTTGGGTGCGTGGGTGCTGATGGTGGGCTGGTTTGGCTTCAATGTGATGAGCGCGCAAACGCTGGACAAGCTGTCGGGGCTGGTAGCGGTCAACTCGCTGATGGCCATGGTGGGCGGCACACTGGCCGCGCTGGTACTGGGCAAGAACGACCCCGGCTTTGTGCATAACGGCCCGCTGGCCGGCCTGGTGGCTGTTTGCGCGGGTTCTGACCTGATGCACCCGCTGGGTGCGCTGGTGGTGGGCGGCGTGGCCGGCAGCATCTTTGTGGTGATGTTCACCCTCACCCAGAACCGCTGGAAGATCGACGATGTGCTGGGCGTATGGCCCCTGCACGGGCTGTGCGGCACCTGGGGCGGCATTGCCGCAGGCATTTTCGGCAGCAAGGCCTTGGGTGGGCTGGGCGGTGTCAGCCTGTGGGCGCAACTCCTGGGAACGGCCATGGGCGTGGTGTGGGCGCTGCTGGGCGGTGCACTGGTGTATGGCGTGCTCAAGGCCACGCTGGGCCTGCGTTTGTCACAGGAAGAGGAATTCGACGGTGCCGATCTGTCGATCCACAAGATCAGCGCAACGCCGGACCGCGAAGTGAGCTGGTAAGCCTGCAGCCCCCAGGGCCCGGATGCGCCGTGCCCCGAGAGCTGGGTTTGGTGTATTGAAACGACGGCGCCACGTCTGACATCCACCTGGCGCGCGGCCCGCTACGCTGGGGCGCACCCCGCTGGGAGTGCCCGCCACCGATTCACGCCGCTACGCCCGCCCATGACCCTCGCCCTTGTTTCCGGCTTTCTTCCCACGCTGCTGCGCCGGCACCTGCCGCCATGGTGGGCTGCCCTGCTCATTCTTGCGCTGAGTGGCTGCGCCGAACTGCCCAAGAATGTGCGGCGCCCTGTTTCCACGGCGCTCGAAGCCACCGCCGGCACCGCACTGGCCACACTGGTGGACGAGCGCCGCGCGACGGCGAACGCGCGCTTTGAATCGGGCTTTGTGCTGCTGGCCGGCCCCCAGGCGGCCTATGGCAGCCGCCTGGCCATGGTGGAAGCGGCACAGAAAACGCTGGACCTGCAGTACTACGCCATCCACGCCGACACCAGCACCGAGCGGCTGCTGCTCGGTGTGATCGCCGCCGCCCGGCGCGGCGTGCGTGTGCGCGTGCTGCTGGACGACTTTCACAGCACCGGAAAAGACGCACAGGTGATGCGCCTGGCCTTCGAGCCCAACATCGAAATGCGCATGTTCAACCCGGTGGCCGGCGCCCGCAACTCCACCGTGTGGCGCATGGTCAGCGCCCTGGGCGATTTTTCGCGGGCGCAGCAGCGCATGCACAACAAGCTCTTCATCGCCGACAACGCCATGGGCGTGGCCGGCGGGCGCAACCTGGGCGATGCCTATTTCGGCCATGACACATCGGGCAACTTTGTCGACCTCGATGTGCTGGCAGCCGGCCCCATCGTGAAGGACCTGTCGCGCAGCTTCGACAGCTACTGGAACAACGAGCGGGCTTACCCTGTGCAGTCGCTGATCACGCCCAAAGAGCTGGACGCCCTGCGCTCGTCGCCTGCCACCACCGACAAGGAGCCAGGCGCACACGCCGGGCCTGCCACGGTGCGCGCGGCCGCCTCCAGCCCGTTGGCCGCGGCGTCCACCCCGGTGGCACCCGACGCCGACGCGGCCGCCAGCCAGGCCCGGCGCAGCCGGGTCTGGGACCAGCAGCCGCTCGACTTGAAGGCCGCACGCTTTGTGTGGGCCCCCGCCGTGGTGCTGGTGGACAAGCCGGCCAAGATTCCGGCCGAGTCCTCCGCCGCCACTCAGCCGCTGGTGCCCCAGCCCGCCACGCCCTCGCCGGGCGTCACGGTGGCGAAGTTGAAGGCCCAGCGGCGCAACGCCAAAGCCCCCCACCCCGACGCTGCCGCCGATGCACCTGCCGACGATACCCCTGGCGCAGCGCAGAGTGCTTCGGCTGACGATCTGGCCGGCAGGGAAGACACCGTGGTGGATGGCCTGCTGCAACTCATGGGCCAGGCCCGCAGCGACCTGCTCATCGTTTCACCCTATTTCGTGCCCGGGCCCGAGATCACCGCCGCCTTTGCCGCAGCGCGGGACCGGGGCGTGCGGGTGCGTGTGCTGACCAATTCGCTGGCGTCGAATGATGCGCCCATCGCCCATGTCGGCTATGCGCGCCACCGCAAGGCGCTGCTGGCCATGGGCGTCGAACTCTACGAGATGCACAGCGAGGCCACCGACCTGCGCCAGGCCTTCAGCGCCACGGGCGGCAGTGGCGGCAGCACCGGGTCTTCGCGCGCTATGCTCCACTCCAAGCTGCTGATCATGGACAACCGGCTGCTGGCCGTTGGCTCCATGAATCTGGACATGCGCTCGCAAAAGCACAACACCGAGATCGCGCTGCTGATCCGCAGCACCATGCTGGCACGCCAGGCCGGCACCAGCATCGAGCAGGCGCTGCGCACGGCCGCATGGCAGGTGGAGCTGCAGGCCGGCGGAGGCCTGGTCTGGCGGGCGCCGCAAGGCAGCAAGCTGCCGGACGCCACCGCCGATCCCGACACCAGCCTGCCGCTGCGGCTGATCCTGTGGCTGCTGGGGCCGCTGGCCCCCGACCATCTGCTGTAGCCCGGCCTCAAGGCTGCAAGCCAGCCACCCAGGCGGTGATGGCGCGCTGATCGGTCATGGTGCGCACCTGCTGAAAGGCCTGCTCGGCCTGCGGGTAGCGGCGGCGCAGCAGGTTGAGCCATTGCTTGAGCCGGCCGGCCCGCTGGCGTGGCTCCAGGTCGTTGCACACCAGTTGCCAGAACGCTGCCAGCTGCGGCAGCAATGCCGGCCACTCCACCGGGTCGGTGCCGGGCTGGCCCCGGTCTGCAGCGCGGATGGCGCGGGCCAGCCCGGGGTCGGCCACCATGCCACGGCCCAGCATGAGGGCGTCGCAGCCCGACAGCGCGCGGCAGCGCTGTGCATCGGCCACGGTCCAGATCTCGCCATTGGCCACCACGGGGATGTGCACGGCCGCGCGGATGGCCGGAATCTGCTCCCAGTAGGCGGGTGGGCGGTAGCCATCGGCCTTGGTGCGCGCGTGCACCACCAGCTCGCTGGCGCCACCGGCTTGCATGGCCTGCGCACACTCGCGCGCCAGGCTCGCATCGTTGAAGCCCAGGCGCATCTTGGCCGACACCGGCAGGTGGGCCGGCACGGCGCGGCGCACGGCGGCCACCAGCGTGGCAATGCGCTCGGGCTCCTGCAGCAGCGCCGCGCCGCCGCCGTGGCGGTTGACCACCTTGGCCGGGCAGCCAAAGTTCAGGTCGATCCCTTCGGGCCCCAGCGCGGCCAGGTGGGCCGCGTTGTCGGCCATGCACGCCGGGTCGGAGCCGAGCAGCTGCGCGCGCACCGGCACGCCCGCCAGCGTGCGCCCGCCATGGCGCAGCTCGGGCAGGTAGCGCAGAAACACCTTGTCGGGCAGCACGGTGCCGGTGACGCGGATGAACTCGGACACGCAGCGGTCCACGCCGCCCACGCGGGTCAGCACATCGCGCAGCACAAAATCCAGAAGCCCCTCCATGGGGGCGAGCAGCAGGGTCATGGGACGGTTCGCCCGCCAGGGCGGGCCGGAGGATTTTCAGAGGAAATTGACAAGGAAACAGGCCATTGCGCCTATGCAGAAAGCGCTGATAGCTACTATAAATATAGCAAAACAACACCCCGCCGAAGGCCGCGGCAGAGCCCGCCATTGTGCGGCAGCCCGGCGCGTGGCCCGGCCGGCCATGGCGGGTGCCAGGCAGGTCATGACAGCGTCATCGCGCGCTGCTCGAATGCGTGCACTCCCCTTTCGTGATCCGCGCGCCCATGTTGCTCCAACGAACCGAAAAAGCCCGCCGTGAACTCTCGCCCGGCGTTCGCACCCTGAGCCTGCGTGAACGCTCGCTGCTGCTGCTGGCGGACGGCAGGCCCCTGGCCGAACTGCAGGCCATGTACAACGGAATCGGCGCGCAGATGGTGGAGCACCTGCTGCGCGAGGGCTACCTCACCGATCTGGCCACCACCGACGCCACAGGCACTGCCGCCCCCGCGCCACCAGCGCCCCCCGAGCCGACCGAAGCCCTGCGCTCCCTGGCGGGCACGCGCATGTACCTGTTCGATCTGTCCGAGCGCCTGTTTGCCCGCCGCGACCCCGATCTGGCCCGCGCCTACCACGCGGCCTTGCGCGCAGCGCGCGACCGCCAGAGCATGCTGGAAGTGGGCGAAGCCCTGGTCGCAGAGGTGGCCAAGGTGGCCGGGCAAGAGCGCGCCCACGGCATCCGCGAACGCCTGGAGCAGCTGCAGCCACCAGAACGCGCGCTGTCCGCCGCCATGAGCGACTGAGCCGGCCGCACAGCGCGGCGCAACGCCCACCCCCTCACGCGGCCAGGGGATGGCAGTGGTTCAGGCCACCGCCAGGCGCCACAGGGAAGTGACTTCCGCCGCGCGGGCCGCGTGCAGGGCATCGCTCGCGTCGGTCGCCTTGGCGTGGCGCGGGCGCATGTCCGTGCGGCCCAGCACCTGCAGGCCGGCCTCGGCGATCCAGCCCAGCAGCTGTTCGCGCGAGCGCAAGCCCAGGTGCTCGGCCAGATCCGACAGAATCAGCCAGCCCTCGCCGCCAGGCGCCAGGTGATCGGCCAGCCCCGCCAGAAAGCCCCGCAGCATGCGGCTGCCCTCGTCGTACACGGCAGTTTCAATGGGCGAGCTGGGGCGTGCAGGCACCCACGGCGGATTGCACACCACCAGCGGTGCGCGCCCGGCGGGGAACAGGTCCACCGGCTGCAGCTCGACCTGCGGCAAAACGCCCAGGCGCTGCAGGTTGTCGCGGGCACAGGCCAGCGCGCGCGGCGCGTTCTCGGTGGCCACCACGCGCCGCACACCGCGGCGCACCAGCAGGGCCGACAGCACGCCCGTGCCCACGCCAATGTCAAAGGCCAGCGCCTTCGACGGCAGGGCCGCCGCGGCCACCAGGTCCACATATTCGCCGCGCACGGGCGAAAACACCCCGTAATGCGGATGGATGCGGTTGTTCGGTGCGGCGCCCAGCGCGGGCACCTCCACGCCCTTCCTGCGCCACTCGTGCGCTCCCACCAGGCCCAGCAGCTCGCGCAGCGAGGCCACCGAGCGCTCGCCCGTGGCCGGGCCCCAGGCTTCGGTGCAAGGCTGGCGCAGGTCGGGCGCACGGCGCAGCGCAATGCCGTAATCACCCTCCAGCGGGATCAGCAAGGCCGACAGCACGCGTGCGCGATGGGCCTGTGCCTGGCGGTGCAGGTGAAACACCTCGGCCGCCGTGGCCGCCGCTATCTTCTGGGCGGCCTTGGCCGCCGCCTTGGGCGCCTTGCGGTCCACCCGCCGCATGAGGGCCTGCAGCAGCATGCGGGCGTTCTGGAAGTCGCCCTGCCACAGCAGGCCGGTGCCTTCACAGGCGAGCCGATAGGCCGTGTCGGCAGGCAGCGTGTCATCGGCCACCACCACGCGGCGCGGCGCGGCCGCCCCGCTTTCGGAGCTCCAGCGGGCTTCGTGGGTCTGGCCCGAGTCGCTCCAGGAAATCATGCGGAAGGCGGGACCAGGCTTAGTTGATGGGGCGCTTGAGGCGCACTTCCTCGATCTTCACGCCGCCCACCACGGCCGTCTTGGCGGTGGAGAGTTCGCGCTTGAAGCCGGCCATTTCATGGAAGCGGAGGGCGCGTTCGTTGCGCAGGGGCACCCACGCGGTCACGTTGGTGCAGCCTTCTTCGTGCAGGCCGTCGCGGGCAGCGTCCCACAAGGCCAGGCCTACGCCCTGGTTCCAATGGGTGGGCGCCGCGTAGATGGCCCAGATTTCACCGGTGGTGGGGCGGGATTTTTCATCGCGCGAACGGTCATAGCCGACAAAACCGACGATCTTTTCACCATCGATGGCGACTTGCACCTGGGGTTCGCAATACTCGATGGCCTCGCGCCAGTAGGCTTGGCGCTTTTCGACCGACATGGATTTCAACTGCTCGTCTGGCACCAGACCTTTGTAAGCCTCTTGGGCGGATACGGTGTGGATCTGTGCAATGGCTTTGGCATCGCGAAGCGTGGCGGGACGAACCTGGATACTGGACATGGAAAAACCGAACGAAAACAGGGAGTGGAAAAACAAAAAGGACCGGCATTGTCGCCGAAACGCTTTTTCACCCTGCACCGCCGGTTAATCCGGGGGCCTGTGCAGGCCCCTGCATCCGCCCTCAGGCGAGCGTCAGCACAGCCGCGCGCGCGCCCTGCGCCAGGGCCCGCTTGTTGCGCGGACGCGGCACTTTCACGGCCGGCGGCACCCCGTTGATGGCGCCCAGGCCCAGCACCAGCGTCACGCTGTGCGAGGCGTCCTCGCGTTCATCCGGTGCGTAGGGGCGATAGCTGCCGTTGCCGGGGCCATGGCTGCGCTGCACGGCATGGAACACCATGCGTGCTCCCTCGCGGCTGGTACCCAGGGGCACCACGCGCAAACGCGCGCCGTGATCGAGGGCCAGGCCCATGTGGCCGGGCCGGTTGATGAGGTCGGTGCGGATGGCGCGCCAGGTCTGCCCGTCGTCCAGCGAAAACTGCCAGGTGCCCGCCTGCGTATCCAGGTATTCAATGACCACGCCGACCGATGGCAGCAGATGGGGGCAGTTTTCCTGGACCAGCCGGGCAACGGTGTTGCCCCCCACGCCAGCACCCGCAACCGTTGCCACGGCGCGCGGATGGGCCATGTGTGGGTGGGTTGCGGAAGCTCCGGCGGCAAAATGCAAAGCACTGGCACTCATGATGAACCTCTTTTTGGACAACCAGGACAGGATCGGTGGTACGTTGCGGCCCAGTTGCGAGCCCTCACAACGCCTGGACCAAAGTCTAGAAAGCGCACGCCGGTGCGTCCATCGCACAAATGGACTAGGCCCACGCCCACGCGTTGTGCGCAATACTCGCCACATGCCCGCCAGCCTGCTGCTTGTTGACGACCACACCCTGTTTCGCACCGGGCTGCGCCTGATCGTGCAGGACCATCCCGCGGTGGCCTGCATTTCCGAGGCCGGCACGGTGGCCGAGGCCTGCGCGCTGCAGATGGACGACGCGGACCTGGTGCTGCTGGATATCCAGATGCCCGGCATGAGCGGCCTGGACGGCCTGCGCCTGTTGCGCCAGGCCTGCCCCCGGGCGCGCATCGTGCTGGTATCCGCCAGCGTGGCACCCGACGCCGTGTACGAGGCCCGCATGCGCGGCGCCGACGGCTTCCTGCCCAAGTCGGCCAGCGGCGAGGACATTCTGGAGGCGATCACCTGCGCCCTGTCGGGCGCGCCCTGCTTTCCGCCCAACAGCGGCAACACCGCCACCACCCGCGCTCCGGTCGCGCCCTTGCTGACCGCGCGCCAGCTCGATGTGCTCGCGCTGCTGTGCACCGGCAAGCCCAACAAGGTGATTGCGCGCGACCTGGGGCTGAGCGAGAACACGGTGCGCGTGCATGTGGCCGCCATCTTTGCGCAGCTGGGCGTCAACAGCCGCAGCGCAGCCTTGCTGGCGGCGCAGCGGCTGGGCCTGTCGCTGCCGCCACCGCATGACGCTGCCTGACCATGACGCCGGCTGAAGCGCTGGGCATCGCATTGCGCTGGCCCTGGCCGTCGCTGCGCTGGGAGCGCGATGACGTCCTGCGCGAGCAGGTCGCGTTGCTGCGACAGAACTTTCCCATGACCCTGCTGGCCTCGCTGGCCACGGCACTGGGCACCCTGTGGGTGATGGGCAGCGGGGTCGACGGGCAGGCGCTGGCCGCCTGGCTGGTCTCGCACCTGCTGGTGGTGGCGGGGGTCTATCTCGCGCTGCACAGCATGGACCCGACCCACGCACCGGCCCGCCCGTCGGCCTACAAGCTCATGGCCTGCATGGCCGGCATGGGGCTGAGCTGGGGCAGCCTGGGCCTGGTGGTGATGCAATGGGGCAACGCCGACAGCGTGATCTATGCGATTGGCATCATCAGCACGGTGTCATCCGGCGCCCTGGGGCTGGGGGCGCCGCTGTACCGCGCCTACCTCACCTACCTGAGCTGCGCCATCGGCGGCGTGCTGCTGGCCATTGCCATGGCGGGCGGGCCGGTGCTGTGGCCAGCGCTGGTTCTCACGCTGGTGTACTACGCCCTGACCTGCATGCAGGCCAGCACCACCGACACGGCCACCCGCCGCAGCATTGCCCTGAAGCTGGAAAACGTGCGCCTGGTGGGAGAGCTGCGCGCCGAATCCCAACGCGCCCTGGCGGCCCAGAAGACTGCCGAAAAGGCCGATCGCGACAAATCCCGCTTCCTGGCGGCGGCCAGCCACGACCTGCGCCAGCCCCTGCATGCCATGGGCCTGTTTCTGGAGAGCCTGCAGCGCAGCCCCCTGAACGAGCGCCAGCAAACGATCCTGGACCATGCCCATGCGGCCTCCAGCGCCGCGGCAGAAATGCTCACGACCTTGCTCGACTACTCACGGCTGGAGGCGGGTGTGGTCAAGGTACGCCCTACGGCATTTGCCGTGCAGCCCCTGCTCACGGCCCTGGAGCAGGAGTTTGGCGTGCAGGCCGACAACGCGCGCCTCGTGTACCGCACACGCGAGACTTCGGCGGCCGTCCACGCCGACCGCGCGCTGGTCGGCCTGGTGATGCGCAACTTCATCTCCAATGCGCTGCGCTACACCGCCCGGGGCGGCGTGCTGATTGCGTGCCGCCGGCGCGGCCGGCGCGTGGCCCTGGAGGTGTGGGACACCGGGGTCGGCATTCCCCAGCACCAGTGGGATGACATTTTTCAGGAGTTCCTCCAGCTCGACAACCCGGAGCGCGACCGGCGCAAGGGCCTGGGTCTGGGCCTGGCCATCGTGCACCGGCTGGTGCGCGAGATGGGCACCACGGTCGAGCTGCACTCGCAGCCGGGCCGGGGCTCGGTGTTTCGCCTCTGGCTGGATGCGTGGGACGGCGCACTGGAAGATGAAGCCGCACCGCCCCCCGACGACCACAGCCTGGAGGGCCTGCATGTGCTGGCCATCGACGACGACGAAGCGGTGCTCCTGGGCATGCAGTCGCTGCTGCAAAGCTGGGGCTGCCACTGCACCGTGGCCGGATCGGGCGCAGAAGCGCTCGCGCGCCTGGGTGAACGCCGGCCGGATCTCATCATCACGGACTTCCGGCTGCGCCACGAGGAAACCGGCAAGCAGGTGCTGCAGGCCCTGCGCACCCGCCTGGGCACTGCGGTGCCGGCCATCATCATGACGGGCGACACCTCGCCCCAGCGCCTGCGCGATGCGCAAAGCACCTCGGCGCTGCTATTGCACAAGCCCGTGTCCACCGGCCAGCTGCGCGAGGCCATGGTGCAGCTGCTGGCCCAGGGCCAGGAGCGCCCCGCCACCCGAGGCACATTGACAGCGGCGCTTACAGCCAGCGGCGCAACAGCCCCATGATGCGGTCGAACCGCGGGCCATACGGCGGATAGAGCAGCGACCCCAAGGCCCAGCGCGACTGCACCAGCACCGACTTCTGGTGGCAAAAGCGCAGGAAACCCTGCTCGCCGTGGTAGGCGCCCCAGCCGCTGTCGCCCACGCCGCCAAAGGGCAGGTTGTCGTGGGCGAAGTGCATGAGCGTGTCGTTCACCGTGACACCGCCACTCACGGTGCGGCGCAGCACATCGCGCTGCACCGCTTCACTGCGGCCAAACCAGTACAGCGCCAGTGGGCGGGGCCCCGCATTGATGTGGGCGATGGCATCGTCCAGCCGGTCGTACGAGATCACGGGCAGGATGGGGCCAAAAATCTCCTCCTGCATCAGGCCCATGCCCGACGTGGCGCCAAACACCAGCGATGGGGCCATCTGGCGGCTGGCCCCGTCGCCCAGTGTGCCCACGGTGGCGGCCACAGGCTTGCCTGCGGTGGGATCGATGGTGTGCACCTCTGCGCCCTGGGTCTGGGCCTGCTGCAGCAGGGTGCGCAGCCGCGCATAGTAGCGCGGCGTGATGATGGAGACGTAATCGGGGTTGCCCTCGATGCTGGGAAACAGGCGCGCCACCGCGGCCTGGTAGGCCTGCAAAAACTCGGCCTCGCGCCCGCGGGGCAGCAACAGGTAATCGGGGGCAATGCAGGTCTGGCCCGCATTGAGCAGCTTGCCGTGGGCAATCTTGAGCGCGGCGTCCTGCATGTCGCAATCGGCGTCCACGATGCACGGCGACTTGCCCCCCAGCTCCAGCGAAGTGGGCGTCAGGTTCTGCGCTGCCGCCTGCGCCACCTTGCGCCCCACCGCGGTGGAACCGGTGAACACCAGGTGATCAAACGGCAGTGAGGCCACCAGTTGCGCCGTGGCCGTATCGCCCTGCACCACGCAAAACTCATCCGCAGCAAAGAACTGCGCCACCAGCAGGGCCAGCTGGGCCGATGTGTGGGGCGTGAGCTCGCTGGGCTTGAGCATGACGCGGTTGCCCGCCGCCAGCGCCGTGATGGCGGGCGCCAGCGCCAGTTGCACGGGGTAGTTCCAGGGAGAGATCACGCCCACCACTCCCAGGGGCTGGCGCGTGATCCAGCCCCGCGCGGGCTGCAAAAAGAAGGGCGTGCGCACCCTCTGGGGTTTCATCCAGCGCGCCAGGTAGCGCAAGGTGTGCGACAGCAAGGTGCGCAGCACGAAAAAATCGGCCATCTCGGTCAAACGCGGCGAGCGCATGCCGAAGTCGGCCTGCACGGCGGCGACGAGCACGGGGCCGTGCTCGTCGAGCATCTTCTGCACGCGCAGCAGGCGCTCGCGGCGGACCAGCAGGGGCACGTCAATGTGCTCGCGGCTGGCCTGGTGTTGCAGATTGAATTGGGCACGGATGTCGTCAGGTGTCATGGCAGCCATCATAGAAGACGGCCCCCGGCCTGAAACGTAAGAACCTGTGCCTTGCCAGCTTGCCAGCTTTACCGCAAATCGGCTGGTTTGCGCGGTTCGCGCGGCTCCACGTCCACCACTTCGCCGGCCCCCGGCAACACGCCCGCTCGGCGCGACGGCGTATCGGCAGCGGGCGCGGTGCGCACGGCGGACCAGCGCTCGGTGGAGCGGTACACCGTGCGCCAACCCGTGCGCGGGTCCACCCGCATGGTCCAGGGCATGACGGGCCGGCCGGTAAGGCGCGCCCAGACCGCCCGCAACCCCCACGCCAGCGCAAGCACCAGCACGGCGGCCAGCAGGCTCAGAAACATCACCAGCCCGGCCACCACCACCACGGCCCGGATGAGCCAGCGGGTCAGGCCCGATAAGAAATCATTCAAACAACCTCCTCAGGCATCCACCAATTCTTTGCATTCAATAGGCCGCCAGCGCTTGTTCATCAAGCGCCAGCGGCTATTTTGTTTACAGCACCCTGATCCCATCCATCACGCCGGCGCGAATGCGCCGAAGTGAAAGACACCAGGCTCCCGCACCGGATCGACATCGACCGGGATCACGCTCTTGGGCGGGAAGCGCCCTTCCAGCAGCAGTGTGGACAGCGGGTTCTCGATGCGCTGCTGGATCGCCCGCTTGAGCGGCCGCGCACCAAACACCGGATCGAACCCCACCTTGGCCAGTTCCGCCAAGGCAGCGTCGGACACCTGCAACTCCAGGTCCATCTTCGCCAACCGGGTTTGCAGCAACTGCAGCTGGATCTTGGCGATCGATGCAATGTGCTGCGCATCGAGCGCATGGAACACCACGGTCTCGTCGATGCGGTTCAGGAACTCGGGCCGGAAATGGTTCTTGAGCTCGCCCCAGACCGCATCCTTGATGTCCTGCGAGTCCTGCCCCACCATGGCCTGAATCAGGTGCGAGCCGATGTTGCTCGTCATCACGATCACCGTGTTCTTGAAGTCCACGGTGCGGCCCTGGCCGTCGGTCAGGCGGCCATCGTCCAGCACCTGCAGCAGCACGTTGAACACATCGGGGTGGGCCTTTTCCACCTCGTCGAGCAGCAGCACGCTGTAGGGCTTGCGGCGCACGGCCTCGGTGAGGTAGCCGCCCTCCTCGTAGCCCACGTAGCCGGGCGGCGCGCCGATCAGGCGGGCCACGGAGTGCTTCTCCATGAACTCGCTCATGTCGATGCGGATGAGGTGCTCCTCGCTGTCGAACAGGAAGCCCGCCAGCGCCTTGCACAGCTCGGTCTTGCCCACGCCCGTGGGGCCGAGAAACAGGAACGAGCCCGTGGGGCGGTTCGGATCGCTCAGGCCCGAGCGCGAGCGGCGGATGGCGTTGGCCACGGCGGCAATGGCCTCCTGCTGGCCCACCACGCGCTCGTGCAGCTTGGTTTCCATCTGCAGCAGCTTGTCTTTTTCGCCCTGCATCATCTTGGCCACGGGGATACCGGTGGCACGGCTCACCACCTCGGCAATTTCCTCGGCGCCCACCTGGGTGCGCAGCAAACGGTTGGCCTGTGCCGCACCGTCCTTGCCTTCTTCCTTGGCCTGGGCTTCCTTGAGCTGCTTCTCCAGATCGGGCAGCTTGCCGTATTGCAGCTCGGCCACCTTGTTGAAGTCTCCCTTGCGCTTCAATTCCTCGATCTGCAGCTTGACCTGCTCGACCTGCTCGCGCACCTGCTGGCTGCCCTGGGCCTGGGCCTTTTCCGATTGCCAGATTTCGTCGAGGTCGGCGATCTCTTTTTGCAGGGAGGCGATTTCTTCCTCGATCAGCTCAAAACGCTTTTGCGAGGCCTCGTCCTTTTCACGCTTGACGGCTTCCCGCTCGATCTGCAGCTGGATCAGGCGCCGGTCCAGCTTGTCCATGACCTCGGGCTTGGAATCGAGCTCGATCTTGATCTTGCTGGCCGCCTCGTCGATCAGGTCGATGGCCTTGTCGGGCAGGAAGCGGTCGGTGATGTAGCGGTGCGAGAGTTCCGCCGCGGCCACGATGGCCGGGTCGGTGATCTCCACGCCGTGGTGCACCTCGTACTTTTCCTGCAGGCCGCGCAGGATGGCAATGGTGGCCTCCACCGTAGGCTCGCCCACCAGGATTTTCTGGAAGCGCCGTTCCAGTGCAGCGTCTTTCTCGATGTACTTGCGGTATTCGTCGAGCGTGGTCGCGCCCACGCAGTGCAGCTCGCCGCGCGCGAGCGCCGGCTTGAGCATGTTGCCGGCATCCATCGCGCCCTCGGCCTTGCCCGCGCCCACCATGGTGTGCAGTTCGTCGATGAAGACGATGGTCTGGCCCTCGTCCTTGGCCAGCTCGTTGAGCACGGTCTTCAGGCGTTCCTCGAATTCGCCGCGAAACTTGGCGCCGGCCAGCAGCGCCGCCATGTCGAGCGACAGCACGCGCTTGCCCTTGAGCGATTCGGGCACCTCGCCGGCCACGATGCGCTGGGCCAGCCCCTCGACGATGGCCGTCTTGCCCACGCCGGGCTCGCCGATCAGCACCGGGTTGTTCTTGGTGCGCCGCTGCAGCACCTGGATGGCGCGGCGGATCTCATCGTCGCGGCCGATCACCGGGTCGAGCTTGCCGATGCGGGCGCGCTCGGTCAGGTCAATGCAGTATTTCTTCAACGCCTCGCGCTGGCCCTCGGCCTCGGCGCTGTCCATCTTCTGGCCACCGCGCACGGCGTCAATGGCAGCCTCCAGGCTCTTGCGCGTGAGGCCGTTTTCCTTGGCAATGCGCGCGGCCTCGCCCTTGCTGTCGATCACGGCCAGCAAAAACAGCTCGCTGGCGATGAACTGGTCGCCGCGCTTGATGGCCTCCTTCTCGGTGGCCTGCAGCACGCGAGCGAGCTCGGGCCCGACCTGCACCTGGTCCTGGCCCTGCACCTGGGGCAGGCGCTTGACGGCCGCTTCGGCCGCTGCCAGCAGGCCGGGCACATTGGTGCCCGCCCGCTGCAGCAGCGCCTTGGGGCCGTCGTCCTGCTGGAGCATGGCCACGAGCATGTGCACGGGCTCGATGTAGGCGTGGTCGTTGCCCAGCGCAATGCTCTGGGCATCGCTCAGGGCTTCATGGAACTTGGTGGTGAATTTGTCGAGACGCATGGGTCAATGTCCTCCGAATTGCAGAGCACTTGGGGCAGGGGTTGCCTGATTTCAAGGCAGCGCCCTGCCTGCCGGTTGCGCTGTGTCAACGCACCATTCAGAAGCCATCGCCCCTGAAAACTACTTTTTTGATAGCTGCCAGCGATTTACCAATCAACATCAAAGGCCAATTTCATCCAGATTTTCAATGTCGAACAAGGCCCAGTGCTTCAGGCATTGCTCGCCGTGATGCCCCAGCGCGCCAGGGCGGCGTCGTCGCTCACGCGCGCATCCACCCAGCGTGCGCCCTGGGGCGTTTCTTCCTTCTTCCAGAACGGCGCCTGGGTCTTGAGGTAATCCATCAGGAACTCGCAGGCCTGGAAACTCTGGCCCCGGTGCGCGCTGGTCACGGCCACCAGCACGATCTGGTCGAGCGGCTGGAGCAGCCCGACACGGTGGATCACGCGGGCGCCCAGGATGTCGAAACGCCGCAAGGCCTCGTCCACCATGGCTTCGATGGATTTCTCGGTCATGCCGGGGTAATGCTCCAGCTCCATGGACGACACCGGATCCCCCTCGTTCCTGTCGCGCACCGTGCCAATGAAACTGCATACCGCACCCACGCTCTTGTTCTCCCGGCGCAGGGCGGCGATTTCACAGGACAGGTCGAAGTCCTCGGTCTGGATGGAAACGCGGGGCAGGTTCATGGCAAAACGACTTTCGTGCGAGAGGTTCACGGCGAGCGATGCAGCCGGGGTGCGGCCAGCAATGCGCGCTCTTCCTCCACCACCTTGTTCAGTTGCGCCAGCGCGGGCGAGGGCGGCAATTGGGCCAGCAGGGTTTGCAGGCGCGTGACATCCGCCACGGTGGGGGCCACCTTGATCTGCGCGATGGCGGCGGGCAGGTTGCCGCCCCGCACCAGCGCCAGCACCTTGGCGGGCCATTCACTTTTATTGCGTGCCATAGATTGTGAAACAGGTTTGTCTGTACGATTCGCCCGCACTGTACCCGCACTGCGACCCCCTGCACCTGATTACCATGGCCACCCAAACGATTCAGACCGATCTGTACAAGCTCTACCCGTCCCCGCGCAACACGGTCCGCGATGTGTTCGGGCACCAGGTCTTCGTGCCCCACCCCTACGCCATCATCGACCTGGCGGCCATGGAACTGGCCGGCAAGACCACGCTGTTTGCCGCCTGCCGCCTGTCGGACATGAAGATGGGGCAACTGGTCACGTTCGCGCTGGCGGCCGACCAGGCCAAATTCGAGCGGCTGTTCACCCCCGACTGAACCGTGCCCATGGACGACGACAACCAGATCCACGTGCCGCCCTCCTTCTTGGCGGTGTACACCGACGCCCGCGGGCGCCTCACCGAAAAGGCCGACGAAGTGCGCTGCCGCTACGAACTGTGCGAAGACCTGGCGGGCCACCTGGTGGAGCACGCCCAGACGCTGTACCACGTACAGGCGCCCTCCGAGGCCGAGATCCTGCGGCGCATCCATGCGGGGCTGTGCACGGCGGAATCGGGTGTGTCAGTGCCCGAAGCCACCTGGATCGTCACCCGGCTGGCCGAGTTGCTGACGTGGCAGTGCCCTGAACTGGCCCCGGTGAAGGATGCAGGGGTAAGTGGCTGACGGGTGGCGCCGCCGCGCCATCCCAGCGCCCCAGGTTGCTGCGCGCAGCGATCAGAGCGACAAAATCCATTTCACAAGCTGTTTGGCCTCCGCCTCACTGACCAAGGGCCGCTCGGAATCGTCGGGCATCTTGGCGATGCCCCAATGCCGGCCGCTCCCGCCGTCACTGCCCTTCCGAATGGTGGCCACCAAGGTTTTCTCGGCACTCCGATCACCTTTCCACCGAACCGCAATCTTCTGGAATGCAGGGCCCGCGCCATCCTTGGTGATCGAGTGACACTGCATGCATTGTTTTTCGTCAGCGAGCTGCGGGTTGGCCCACGCAGAAAAGCCCATACCCAGCAAACCTGCGACGACGAGGAGGTGGAGCGTCTTCATAAATTTCCCCTTGCGGTTTGGCGACATGCCACATGCAAGATATTCCTGACGCAACCGCACGTCAATTGACCCGCAACCAAATGCCGTCGCAGTATTGACATACGTCAAAACAACCCGGGG
This sequence comes from Acidovorax sp. JHL-9, assembly GCF_000426205.1. NCBI lineage: Bacteria > Pseudomonadati > Pseudomonadota > Betaproteobacteria > Burkholderiales > Comamonadaceae > Acidovorax > Acidovorax sp. JHL-9. The sequence goes on along the minus strand of NZ_AUEX01000014.1, from coordinate 66,195 downwards.
GATATGCAGGCCGACTTTCGGGGGCGGCTGCAGCGCGGCAGCAGCTGGCAGACGCCAGGCCATGGTGCACCCGGATGCCGCCCACACCCTTCAAGGCGGCCCCGTGCCGAAACGGTCTGGCCGATCCGGCGCCCCCGGCTACCCCCCCGTCACGGGCGGGAAAAACGCCACCTCGGCTCCATCGACCAGAACCGCCGACTCTTCGCTCAAGGCCTGGTTGAGCGCCATGCGCACCGCACGGCCACGAGCAAGGCTGGTGGCATGGGCACCACCGCGGGCAATGAGCTCGTCGCGCAACGCGCCCAAGGTGGTGGCGGTGGTTTGCACCGGTTCTTGCCCCGCGCCGATGGCCTCGCGGATGGAGGCGAAATAGCGCACTGTGATCTTTTTCATCGCTGGGCCACCCCAAGATGAAAAGCGGCCCCCTCGGGGGGCAGCGAGCACACGAAGTGGAAAGCGTGGGGGCACATGTTCATGACAGCAACTCCGAAAACGCAATGAACCGCACCGTATCACCGGATGCGATCGTCTGGCCGGCCGGGTTGTCCACCACGCCATCACCCCAGGCGGCCGAGGTGAGTACGCCCGAGCTCTGGTTGTCGAACAGGTCCAGCCCGCCCGTGGCGTTGTGCCGCACGCGCAGGAATTCGCGGCGTTTATCGCCCTTGGGCCATGTGAAATCAGCGCGGACAGCCATGGATTGAGGAGCCACATCCTGCACGCCCTGCAGCCGCAGCACAAACGGCCGCACCAGCAGCGCGAAGGTCAGAAAGCTCGACACCGGATTGCCGGGCAGGCCCATGAAGTGCGCGGCACCCACGCGGCCATAGGCGAACGGCTTGCCGGGCTTCATGGCGATCTGCCACAGATCGAGTGTGCCCAGCGATTCGACGGCGGGCTTGATGTGGTCTTCCTCGCCCACGCTCACGCCGCCACTGGTCAGGATCAGGTCGTGCGCGTTGCTGGCTTGGCGCAAGGCGGCTGTGGTGGCGTCGCGCCGGTCGGGCACGATGCCGAAATCGCTCACCTCGCAGCCCAGGCGCAGCAGCATGGCGCGCAGAAAGAACCGGTTGCTGTTGTAGATGGCGCCAGGGCGCATCTGCTCGGGCGGCACATCGCCGGGCATGACCAGTTCATCGCCGGTGGAGAACAGCGCCACGCGCGGGCGGCGGGCCACCGGCAGTTGCGCCAGGCCGATGCTGGCGGCCAGGCCCAGCTCGGCCGGGCTCAGGCGGGTGCCGGCCTGCAGCACCACGGCACCGCGCGTGATGTCTTCGCCGGCACGGCGAATCCACTGGCCCGGGCGGGGCACGGCGTTGACGCGCACACTGCCATCATCGAGCGCTTCGCAGTCTTCCTGCATCAGGATGGCATCGGCGCCTGCAGGCACGGGCGCACCGGTGAAGATGCGCGCAGCGGTGCCGGGCTGCAGCGGCTCGCCCGCGCTGCCGGCGGCAATCCGCTGCGACACGGGCAGCGCAAGGCCCATCGCCACGACATCGGCGCAGCGCACGGCATAGCCGTCCATGGCACTGTTGTCGTTGGGCGGCACCTGCAGCACCGAAATGCAGTCCTGCGCCAGCACGCGGCCGTCGGCATCGAAGGTGCTGACGGTGTCGGAGCCCGCCAGGGGCGCGGCGTGGCCCAGCAGCTCGGCCAGCGCCTCATCCAGCGGTTTCAGGGGTTTCATTGGGGGACGCATGGCAACAGGTCTCCGTGCAGGTCCCACTGGTAGTCGAAGCGGTCGGCATGCTGCAGCAGCCAGTCCACCACCTGATCGGGGGCATTGAGGTCGAGCACGGGCCGTTGCGTGGGTACGGGCAGGTTGTGCGGGGCGTCGGTGGCGATGGCGACCACAAAGTCGTCGTCGGGGTAACGCACGGGCTTGGCCGCGCGGCCGGGCTCGGGTGCGCGCCAGACTTCGACCTTGAGCAGATCGCTGTCCTTGAAGCCCTCCACCAGCACCCAGTCCACGCCCTGGTACAGCTCGGCCAGCAGGTGGTGCACTGTGAGCGTGGCGGGCTGTTCGAACTCGCGCACCAGCATCAGGCGCTTGTCCGAGGCGGCCACCACTTCGAAGGCCCCGGCTTCGCGGTGGCGGTACGTGTCCTTGCCAGGGTGGTCGATGTCGAAACTGTGGTGGGCATGTTTGACCACCGACACGCGCAGTCCCCGCAGGCGCAGCTCGGGGATCAACTGCTCGACCAGCGTGGTCTTGCCGCTGCCAGAGAAACCGGCAAAGCCTACAACCTTCATCCCATGCTCCTGTGAATAGCTATGCTATTTATAGCTTCCAGCGCTTATCAGACAATCGCCAGGGGCATTTTTTTACTCAAAAACCCTGATATCCCGCACTTCCGGCGGGAATCACTGGCAATGCCGCTCGATGTAGGCCTTGACCCGTTCCACATCGGCCGGCATGACCTGAACGCGCTTGGGCAATGCCTCGATGCCGGCAAACTTGGCGGGCCGCTCGGGCGCATGGCCCAGGGCCTCCTGTATGGTTTCGGCAAACTTGATGGGCAGGGCCGTCTCCAGCACGATCATCGGCACCGCCGGGTCGCCCCGGTGCTCGCGTGCCACCTTCACGCCATCGGCGGTGTGGGTATCGATGGTCATGCCAAAGCGGTGGTAGGTGTCCTTGATCGTGGCCAGGCGGTCGGCGTGCGTGCTCTTGCCGCTTTCAAAGCCGTATTTGGTGGCGGCATCGGCAAACAGCGGGTCGGCGCTCAGATCGAACCGGCCATAGGTCTGCAAGGCAGCGCTGAACAAGGCCTTGGTGCGCTGGCCGTTGCGCCCCAGCAGGTCAAAAATGAAACGCTCGAAGTTGCTGGCCTTGCTGATGTCCATCGAGGGGCTCGATGTTTCGTGCGTGTCGGCACTGCCACGCACACGGTACACGCCGGTGCGAAAGAACTCGTCGAGCACGTCATTCTCGTTGGTGGCCACCACCAGCCTGGCAATCGGCAGGCCCATCATGCGCGCCACGTGGCCGGCGCAGATGTTGCCAAAGTTGCCCGAAGGCACCGTGAAGCTGACCTTCTGGCCATTGGTCTCGGTGGCCTGGATGTAGCCGGCGAAGTAGTACACCACCTGCGCCAGCAGGCGCGCCCAATTGATGGAGTTGACGGTGCCGATCTTGAACTGGCGCTTGAAGGCGTGGTCATTGCTGACCGCCTTGACGATGTCCTGGCAGTCGTCGAACACGCCTTCGATGGCGATGTTGTGGATGTTCTCGTCCTGCAGGCTGAACATCTGCGCCTGCTGGAACGCGCTCATGCGGCCGTGCGGACTGGTCATGAAGACGCGCACACCCTCTTTGCCGCGCATGGCATATTCGGCCGCGCTGCCGGTGTCGCCGCTGGTGGCGCCCAGGATGTTGAGCTCTTCGCCACGGCGCTTGAGTTCATATTCGAACAGGTTGCCCAGCAGCTGCATGGCCATGTCCTTGAAGGCCAGCGTGGGGCCATTGGACAGGGCTTCGAGCCACAGGCCGTCTTCGAGGTGGCGCAGGGGCACGATCTCGCCCGTGCCGAAGACTTCGGCGGTGTAAGTCTTGGCGCACAGGGCTTTCAGGTCGGCGGCGGGAATGTCGTCGATGTACAGCGACAGGATCTGGAACGCCAGCTCGGCGTAGCCTTGGCTTTGGTACGCCTTGCGCAGGCGCGTGAGGGCGGCATCGTCGATCTGCGGGTAGTGCTCGGGCAGGTACAGCCCGCCATCGGGCGCCAGGCCTTCAAGCAGGATGTCGCAGAAATGCTTGCGGTCGGGATGGCCGCGCGTGGACAGGTACAGCATGGCAATCTCGCTCTTAATTCAGCTCTTCCTTGCGGATGCGCGTGATGGGGGCCAGCACCGTGGGGAGCTGCTGCATCTGGGCGATGGCATCGTTCATGGTGCCTTCGCGAGTGTCGTGCGTGAGGATGATGAGATCGGTCTGCGTGGAACCCTCGCCGCCCACCTCATCAGCCTCGCGCTGCAGCACGGCGTCGATGCTGATGCCGGCACCGGCCAGGATGCCGGTGACCTTGGCCAGCACGCCGGCCTGGTCGGCCACGCGCAGGCGCAGGTAGTAGCTGGTAACCACTTCGCTCATGGGCAGCACGGGCAGCTCGCTCATGGCCTGGTCGAGGGTGTGGGGCTGGAAAGCCAGGTGCGGCACGCGGTTGAGCGGGTCCACCGTGTGCAGGCGGGTGATGTCCACCAGGTCGGCAATCACGGCGCTGGCCGTGGGCTCGGAGCCCGCGCCCTTGCCGTAGTACAGCGTGGCGCCCACGGCGTCGCCCTGCACCACCACGGCGTTCATGGCGCCTTCCACGTTGGCGATCAGGCGCTTGGAGGGCACCAGGCTGGGGTGCACGCGCAGCTCCACCCCCTTGTCCACGCGCTTGGTGATGCCCAGCAGCTTGATGCGGTAGCCCAGCTGCTCGGCGTATTTGATGTCGGTGGCGCTGAGCTGGGTGATGCCTTCGACATAGGCCTTGTCGAACTGCACCGGGATGCCAAAGGCAATGGCACTCATGATGGTGGCCTTGTGCGCGGCGTCCACGCCTTCGATGTCGAAGGTGGGGTCGGCCTCGGCGTAGCCCAGGCGCTGCGCTTCTTTCAGCACCACGGCAAAGTCCAGGCCCTTGTCGCGCATCTCCGACAGGATGAAGTTGGTGGTGCCATTGATGATGCCGGCCAGCCACTGGATGCGGTTGGCCGTGAGCCCCTCGCGCAGCGCCTTGATGATGGGGATGCCCCCGGCCACGGCGGCCTCGAACGCCACCATCACGCCCTTGGCCGATGCGGCGGCGAAGATCTCGGTGCCATGCACGGCCAGCAGCGCCTTGTTGGCGGTGACCACATGCTTGCCGGCGGCAATCGCTTCGAGCACCAGCGCCTTGGCCACACCGTAGCCACCGATCAGCTCGATGACGATGTCGATGTCGGGATTGGCGATGACGGCGCGCGCGTCGCTCACCACCTGCACGCCCTCGCCCACCACTTTTTGGGCGCGCTCCACGTCGAGGTCGGCCACCATGGCGATCTCGATGCCCCGGCCGGCGCGGCGGCGGATTTCTTCCTGGTTGCGGTGCAGCACGTTGAAGACGCCGCTGCCGACGGTGCCAATGCCCAGCAGGCCTACTTGGATCGGTTTCATGGAAAATTTACCAGTCAAAATGATTGCAGCGCTTTACCTGTCAGCGCAAGCAGCTATCAAAAAAGAGTCTCAGTTGGTGCCAGACCGCTTGCGGTACTGCTCCAGGAAGCGCGCCACGCGGCCAATGGCCTCGCGCAGGTCGTCCTCGTGCGGCAGGAACACGATGCGGAAATGGTCGGGCCAGGCCCAGTTGAAGCCCGTGCCCTGCACCAGCATGACCTTGGTTTCCTGCAGCAATTCCAGGAAGAACTGCTGGTCGTCCTTGATCGGGTAAATCTCCGGATCAAGGCGCGGAAACATGTACAGCGCGGCCTGCGGCTTCACGCATGTCACGCCCGGAATGGCGGTGATGAGCTGGTAGGCCAGGTCGCGCTGCTTGCGCAGGCGCCCGCCCTCGCCCACCAGCTCGTTGATGCTCTGGTAGCCGCCCAACGCTGTCTGCACGGCCCACTGGCCGGGCACGTTGGCGCACAGGCGCATGTTCGAGAGCATGTTCAGGCCCTCGATGTAATCGCGGGCAGGCTTCTTGTCGCCCGAAACCACCAGCCAGCCTGCGCGGTAACCGCACGAGCGATAACTTTTGGACAGCGAGTTGAAGGTGAGCGTGAGCACGTCTTCGCTCAGCGAGCCAATGGCCGTGTGCTTGGCGCCGTCGTACAGCACCTTGTCGTACACCTCGTCGGCAAAGATCACCAGGCCATGCTCGCGGGCAATGGCCACAATGCCCTTGAGCAACGCGTCGGAGTACAGCGCGCCCGTGGGGTTGTTGGGGTTGATGACGACGATGCCCTTGGTACGGGGCGTGACCTTGGCGCGGATGTCATCGAGGTTGGGCATCCAGCCATTGGCCTCATCGCACAGGTAATGCACGGGCGTGCCGCCCGACAGGCTGGCCGCCGCCGTCCACAGCGGGTAGTCGGGCGAGGGCAGCAGCAATTCGTCGCCGGTGTCGAGCAGCGCATTGGTGGCCATGACGATAAGTTCGCTGGCGCCATTGCCCAGGTAGATATCGTCCAGCGTAACGCCCTTGATGCCCTGCTTCTGTGTCTCGTGCATCACGGCCTTGCGCGCCGCAAAGATGCCCTTGCTGTCCGAGTAACCCGCAGAATTGGGCAGGTTGCGGATCATGTCCTGCTGGATTTCCTCGGGGGCATCGAAACCGAACACGGCCAGGTTGCCGATGTTGAGCTTGATGATCTTGTGGCCGTCCTCCTCCATCTGCCGGGCCGCGTCCATGATGGGGCCCCGGATGTCGTAGCAGACGTTGGCGAGCTTGGCGGATTTGTGGACGGTTTTCATGGGCTGACGTTGGAATGCGATGTTGCCAGAGACCTGACAGCGCCCCGGGCGCTTTGGCGAAACCTATAATTTGACCACAGATCGCCGGCGCCCCCGAGGCCACAGCGCCCCCCCCCCCCGCCAAGCCCCAACCCACGGCCCGCGCCCACCCACCCCGTCCTTGCATGAAATTCCAGCCCGAACCTTCCACCGCGCAAACCATCCGGGCCTACGGCCCCGGCTGGATCGGTGTGGATACGGAAAAGATCACCACCAGCATCATCCTGGGTTCGGGCGGCCTGCGCCTGGCTTGGCCATGCACCCGCTTTGAAGACCTGACACCCGAGCATTTCGCCCAGCTGGCCACCCTGGAAGCGGAACTGATCGTCTTTGGCAGCGGCGCACGCAACCGCTTTCCGCCACCCGCCTGGCTGCAGCCGCTGATGGCCCGGCGACTGGGCCTTGAAACCATGGACACCCCCGCTGCCTGCCGCACCTACAACATTCTTGCCAGCGAAGGCCGCAACGTGGTGGCGGCGCTCATTCTGGAAGCGCCAGGGTCTTAGGGGGCGGGGTGGCAGCTTGGTTCTCAGGCGTTTTCAGGGTAAAATCCTAGGTTGCGGTCGGGGGCACCACCAAAAGCAATAACACCCCAGCTCCCCCGGCTTTTCAACGACTACATCCTGAGAGATTGAAGTGCCATGGCGATCGTTGTCAACAAACCCCTCCCTGAATTTGAAGCCAACGCGACTGGTGGAATCAAGGTGTCCAATACCTCCCACCTCGGCCAGATTGTGATTCTGTACTTCTACCCCAAGGACAACACCCCTGGATGCACCACGGAAGCCATGCAGTTCCGTGACCGGTACAAGGACTTCGTCAAGGCGGGTGCAGCCGTTTTCGGCGTATCGCGCGACAACATGAAGTCGCACGACGAGTTCAAGGAAAAGCTGGAACTGCCGTTTGAGCTGATCGCCGACACCGAAGAAAAGATGTGCCACATGTTCGGTGTGGTCAAGAACAAGATCATGTACGGCAAGAAGGTCAAGGGCATCGAGCGCAGCACCTTCCTGATCGGACCCGATGGCATTTTGCACAACGAATGGCGCGGCCTGAAGGTGCCGGGCCACGTGGACGAAGTGCTCAAGGCCGTCAAGACCATCAAGGCCCTGAAAAAGGCCGCCTGAAATCCACCGTTGCAAGCCCCCCCCGGCACGGATTGCGGACGCCTTCCGCAATCCGACATGGTGAATGGGCATAATGGTTCGATGCTCCTGAAATCAGCAACGCTTTTTTCTCCCTCCAAAGCCGCCTTGGTCTCCAGGCGGCTTTTTGCTTTCTGAACACCCCACTGCCCGAGACCCCGCCACCATGCCCCTGCCCCCCGCCCCCAACCGGCGCGCCGCCCTCCTCGCACCTGAAGCCTACAAAGCAAGCGCGCGCGCCCGCCCCGTCGAAAATCTGCTTCCCGACGCAGAGACAACGGCCGTCCCCGCCAGCCGGGGTGGACGCAAGAGCGCACGCAACGATGCGGCCACCCTCGAAGCGGGCGCGGCCCCTGCCCTGATCCAGGTCGAGACCCGGTCGCGCACGCCAGAACCCGCCCGCACGCCCGCCACGGCCCCCGCAGCGCGCAGCCCTGCCAGTGCACGCGGCCCGCGCAGCCCCGGCAGCAAGACCACCGCCAGCGCGCCCGCAGCAACCGGTGCGTCCCGCAGCAAAAAGGCGCAACCGCAGGGCCCTGCCAAGCTGTTCGTGCTGGACACCAATGTGCTGCTGCACGATCCGACCAGCCTGTTCCGCTTTGAGGAACACGACATCTTCCTGCCCATGATCGTGCTGGAAGAGCTGGATGGCCACAAGAAGGGCATGACCGAAGTGGCCCGCAACGGCCGCCAGACCAGCCGCACCCTGGATGCCCTGGCGGGCGTGCAAGGCGCCGACATTGCGCATGGCCTCAAGCTCGACTCCACAGGCCAGCGCGCTGCGGGCGGCCACCTGTTCTTCCAGACGGCCCCGCTCGATTACAGCCTGCCCACCAGCCTGCCGCAAGGCAAGGCCGACAACCAGATCCTCGGCGTGGTGGAAGCGCTGCGCAAGCTGCACGCCCCGCGCGAAGTGGTGCTGGTATCCAAGGACATCAACATGCGCGTCAAGGCGCGCGCCCTGGGCCTGAACGCCGAGGACTACCAGAACGACAAAACGCTGGAAGACGGCGACCTGCTCTACTCTGGCGTACTGGCCCTGCCCCCCGACTTCTGGGCCAAGAGCGGCAAGAACGTGGAAAGCTGGCAAAGCGGCGCGAACACCTATTACCGCATCGGCGGCCCCATCGTGCCGCAGCTGATGATCAACCAGTTTGTGTACTTCGAGGCTCCGGGCGAGCCCAGCATGTTTGCCCGGGTCAGCGAGATCCGCGAGAAAACCGCGGTGCTGCAGACGCTCAAGGACTATGGCTCGGCCAAGCATGCGGTATGGGGCGTGACCACGCGCAACCGCGAGCAGAACTACGCCATGAATCTGCTCATGGACCCCGAGGTCGACTTCGTCACACTGACCGGCACGGCCGGCACCGGCAAGACCCTGCTGGCCCTGGCCGCGGGCCTCACCCAGGTGCTGGACGACCGCCGCTACACCGAAATCATCATGACCCGCGCCACCGTCAGCGTGGGCGAGGACATCGGCTTTCTGCCCGGCACCGAAGAGGAAAAGATGGGCCCCTGGATGGGCGCGCTCGACGACAACCTCGAATTCCTGGCCAAGGGCGATGGCGGCAACGCGGGAGAGTGGGGCCGCGCCGCCACCAACGAGCTCATCCGCAGCCGCATCAAGATCAAGAGCATGAACTTCATGCGCGGGCGCACCTTCCTGAACAAGTACGTGATCATCGACGAGGCGCAGAACCTGACGCCCAAGCAGATGAAGACGCTGATCACCCGCGCCGGCCCCGGCACCAAGATCATCTGCATGGGCAACCTGGCGCAGATCGACACGCCCTACCTCACCGAAGGCTCGTCGGGTCTGACCTACGCCGTGGACCGCTTCAAGGGCTGGCCGCACAGCGGCCACATCACGCTGGCGCGCGGCGAGCGCTCGCGCCTGGCAGACTTTGCCAGCGAGGTGCTGTAGCCATGGCGGTGGGCTGGGTTGCCGCCCTCAAGCTGGTTCCCTGGGGCGATGTCCTGGAGGCGACGCCCCAGATCCTGCAGGCAGCCAAGAAGCTGCTGGGCACCACGCGCCAAGGTACTGCGGATGCCGCTGCAGGCAAACTGGCGGATGCGGACGGCGCAGCCGCTCCCCCGGTCGCCCTGCAACTGCAGCAGTTGCGCGAGCGCGTGGCGCGGCTCGAACTGGAGCAGCAGGAATCAGCCCTGTTGATCCAGTCCCTGGCCGAACAGCATGCCCAGGTAGTGCAGGCGGTCGAGGCACTGCGCCTGCGCAACCGGCGCCTCACGGCAGCCGTCGCCATACTGGGGGCGTTGTGCGTGGGCCTGCTGGTGTGGGCTCTGCGGCCATAGCATCGCTCGCAACACCCAACCGCTTCTACTTTGATAGCCGCTAGCGCTTATGCATAAGCGCTAGCGGCTATTTTCATTAGAAATCGTCGCCCGACCCCATCGCCAGGCTTTCGAAGCGCGTCTGCGACTTCTGGAAGAACAGCTTCACGGTGCCGGTGGGGCCATTGCGCTGCTTGCCGATGATGACCTCGGCCACATTCGGCTCCTTGCTGTCCTTGTTGTAGTAGTCGTCGCGGTAGATGAACATGATGATGTCGGCATCCTGCTCGATGGCGCCCGACTCGCGCAAATCGCTCATCATGGGGCGCTTGTCGGTGCGCTGCTCCACCGAGCGGTTGAGCTGCGACAACGCGATCACCGGGCACTGCAGCTCCTTGGCCAGCATCTTCAGGCCGCGCGAGATTTCACCCAGCTCGGTGGCCCGGTTCTCGCCCTGCGAGCCGCTGGAGCCGCTCATCAGCTGCAGATAGTCCACCACGATCAGGCCCAGCTTGCCGCACTGGCGCGCCAGGCGCCGCGCATTGGCGCGCAACTCCGACGGCGTCAGGCCCGGTGTTTCATCGATGTGCAGCGACACGGTGCGCAGTTTTTCGATGGCCTCGGTCAGGCGCGGCCATTCCTCATCCGAGAGCTTGCCGGTGCGCAGGTTGCCCTGGTTGATGCGGCCAATCGAGCCCACGATACGCACGGCCAGCTGCGCGGCGCCCATTTCCATCGAGAAAATGGCCACGGGCAGGCCTTCGTTCAGCGCCACATGCTCGGCAATGTTCACGGCAAACGCCGTCTTGCCCATGGACGGGCGCGCCGCCAGCACCACCATGTCGCCGGCCTGCAGGCCCGAGGTCATGCGGTCGAGGTCGATGAACCCGGTGGGCACACCGGTGATGTCGTTCGGGTTGTCGGCCATCTCCTGCACCCGGTCGAGCAGGTCCACCACCAGCGTGTCCATGGCCTGAAAGCCCTGCTTCATCCGCGAGCCTTCCTCGCCGATGTTGAAGATCTTCTGCTCGGCCTCGTCCAGGATCTTGTCGACCGGACGCCCCTGGGGGTTGAACGCATTGGTGGCGATCTCGTCGCTGGCCGTGACCAGCTTGCGCAGAATGGCGCGCTCGCGCACGATCTCGGCGTAGCGCCGGATGTTGCTCGCGCTCGGCACATACTGCGCCAGATTGTTCAGGTACCCCAGGCCACCGATTTCCTCGGCCTTGCCCAGCCCCTGGAGCTGCTCGTACACCGTGATCACGTCGGCGGGCTTGCTGCCATTGATCAGGCCGCCGATGGCGGCGTAGATCAGCTTGTGCTCGTAGCGATAAAAGTCGCCATCCTTGAGCAGGTCGCCCACGCGGTCCCAGGCGTTGTTGTCCAGCAGCAGCCCGCCGAGCACGCTCGATTCCGCCTCGATCGAGTGCGGGGGCACGCGCAACTGGGCAATTTCGCGATCCGGCAGGGACGGCGCAAAACCGTGGTCTTCGAGCGGGGGAAAAACAGCGGACATGGGGCTCCTTGGGACAGGCGTTCAATGCTAGCGCAGAGCAGCCTGGCGGGATGGGGACAAGCCTGTGGATAACCAGGTGGCAGACTGTGGATGGCCCTGTATGGGCGTACCGCACCAAAAACAAAAGCCGCCCGAGGGCGGCTTTTGCACAACGTCACGAAATGACGATGGGGCGACGATCAGGCGGTTTCGCCGTAGACCGACACGTTGACTTCCACCACCACATCGGTGTGCAGAGCCACGCTGACAGCCGTTTCGCTGACAACCTTGATAGGGCCATTGGGCAGGCGAACCTGGGCCTTCACCACCTTGTAGCCTTGCTTGTTCAGCTCTTCGGCGATGTCGTGGTTGGTCACGGAACCGAACAGACGGCCGTCCACACCCGCCTTTTGCGTCAGCTTGACGGTGGTACCGGCCAGCTTTTCGCCTTCAGCCTGGGCTTGTGCCAGCTTGGCAGCGGCTGCCTTTTCGAGTTCGGCGCGCTTGGCTTCGAATTCAGCCTTGTTGGCTTCGGTGGCGCGGCGTGCACGGCCCGAAGGGATCAGGAAATTGCGGGCATAGCCGTCTTTCACCTTGACGATTTCGCCGAGGTTGCCGAGGTTCACAACCTTGTCGAGCAGAATGATTTGCATGGGTTGTGCTCCTTAGATCTTGTGCTGGTCGCTGTAAGGCACCAGGGCCAGGAAGCGGGCGCGCTTGATGGCGGTGTTCAGCTGGCGCTGGAAAATGGCGCGCGTGCCGGTCAGGCGTGCGGGAATGATCTTGCCGTTTTCGGCGATGAAATCGCGCAGCGTGTCGACATCCTTGTAGTCGATTTCTTCAACACCGGTCACCGTGAAGCGGCAAAAGCGCTTGCGCTTGAACAGCAGGGACTGGGTGTTGCGCTTTGGGCGCTTGTCTTTGTTGAACTTCTTGAACGTGGCCATTGCGGACCCCTTGAAAATTAATCTTGTTGAATATCCTGGATGTGGAGCACTGCGTTCTTGCCGTTGCGCGGCGTGGCCAGAAATCCACTGAAAGTCCAGAGACTTCCGATGTTCTGCCGGGCCAACCGTTCAGCCATTGCACCAAAGGCAACGGCCTTCATGGCAGCCTTGACGTCCCGGGGCTGGCCTGCTTCGGTTTGCTGGGACCCGTGTTCGAGTCGCAGGGCGATGGCAGGCAATCCAGCGGGGGTGTAGCGCAGGGCCTCGGCCTCAGCGATACACGCAGTCAAGACAACGCGGTTTTCCACTCCCGTGAGGGCTGGAAGATCAGCGGTCGTTGGCCGCTGCGTACTCGGCCTGGCTGACCTTGCGGGCTTCTTCGCGCTCGACGGTCTTCATCATCGAAGACGGGCCGGTCTCGGCCTTCTTCTTCTGAACCGTCAGGTGGCGCAGCACGGCGTCGTTGAACTTGAAGGCGTGCTCCAGTTCAGCCATCACGGCCTGGTCGGCTTCGATGTTCACGCACAGGTAGTGGGCCTTGGCCAGCTTGTTGATCAGGTACGCCAGTTGACGGCGGCCCCAGTCTTCCACGCGGTGCACCTTGCCACCGCCAGCGGTGATCATGCCCTTGTAGCGCTCCAGCATGGCTGGAACTTGTTCGCTTTGATCCGGATGGATCAACAAAATGATTTCGTAATGACGCATGCATACTCCTTTTGGGTAAGACCACCCACTGCGTCTCGAAGTGGTGTGGCAAGGCAAAGCCGGCAATTATAACCATCATGTTTGCGCTTGTACACTCCTGGCCTGATCCATGCGTTCCGTGGGTGTCAGCGGACATGGACAAAGCGCTCTGACGCTGCCGCAGGCCTTGAAATACGGGCCACCCGCCCCATCCTTGTCGCGTATCCGTACGTTTCATAAAAATTCCGACATGCCAGATAACAGCCAGTCCTCCACCCTCTCCAGCCATCCCGCCCCCGAAGAAGCCGAGGCCGCCATGGCCGCCAACGCTTCTGATGAAATGGCCCGCCTGCAGGGCGAGCTGGCCGAATTCAAGGCCAAGAGCGCCGATCTGGCCGACCAGTTCCTGCGCGCCAAGGCCGAGGCAGAGAACGCCCGCCGCCGCGCGGAAGACGAAGTCGCCAAGGCCCGCAAGTTCGGTATCGAGAGCTTTGCCGAAAGCCTGCTGCCCGTCTGCGACAGCCTGGACGCCGCCCTGGCCATCCAGAACGCCACGGTCCAGCAACTGCGCGAAGGCTCCGACGCCACGCTGCGCCAGCTGCAGGCCGCCCTGGAACGCAACAAGGTACTGGCCATCAACCCGGCCGCCGGCGACAAGTTCGATCCGCACCAGCACCAGGCCATCAGCGTGGTGCCGGCCGAGCAGGAGGCGAACACCGTGGTGGCCGTGCTGCAAAAAGGCTATGTGATCGCCGAGCGCGTGCTGCGCCCCGCCCTGGTGACCGTGGCCGCCGCCAAATAATTTCACGGAACCAGCTTGAAGCCCTTCAAGTTATCCACAAGTTACTAGCTATCCAACCATTCCAACATTGCGGAGAAGAACATGGGAAAAATCATCGGTATCGACCTGGGCACCACCAACAGCTGCGTGTCCGTCATGGAAGGCAACACCACGCGCGTGATCGAGAACTCGGAAGGTGCCCGCACCACGCCGTCGATCGTTGCGTACCAGGAAGATGGTGAAGTGCTGGTGGGCGCCTCGGCCAAGCGCCAGGCCGTGACCAACCCCAAGAACACGCTGTACGCCATCAAGCGCCTGATCGGCCGCAAGTTCACCGAGAAGGAAGTGCAAAAGGACATCGACCTGATGCCCTACAAGATCACGGCCGCCGACAACGGCGACGCCTGGGTGGAAGTGCGCGGCAACAAGATCTCGGCCCAGCAGGTCAGCGCCGATATTCTGCGCAAGATGAAGAAGACCGCCGAAGACTATCTGGGTGAGCCCGTCACCGAAGCCGTGATCACCGTACCCGCCTACTTCAACGACGCCCAGCGCCAGGCCACCAAGGACGCCGGCCGCATCGCCGGCCTGGAAGTCAAGCGCATCATCAACGAGCCCACCGCTGCAGCCCTGGCCTTCGGTCTGGACAAGCAGGAAAAGGGCGACCGCAAGATCGCCGTGTACGACCTCGGTGGCGGCACGTTCGACGTGTCCATCATCGAAATCGCTGACGTCGATGGCGAAAAGCAGTTCGAAGTGCTGTCAACCAACGGCGACACCTTCCTGGGTGGCGAAGACTTCGACCAGCGCATCATCGACTACATCATTGCCGAGTTCAAGAAAGAGCAAGGCGTGGACCTGTCCAAGGACGTGCTGGCCCTGCAGCGCCTGAAGGAAGCCGCCGAAAAGGCCAAGATCGAGCTGTCCAACAGCGCGCAGACCGACATCAACCTGCCCTACATCACGGCCGATGCCTCGGGCCCCAAGCACCTGAACATCAAGCTCACGCGTGCCAAGCTCGAAGCCCTGGTGGAAGAGCTGATCGAGCGCACCATCGCCCCCTGCCGCACCGCCATGAAGGACGCCGGCATCAGCGTGTCCGACATCAACGACGTGATCCTGGTCGGCGGCATGACGCGCATGCCCAAGGTGCAGGAGAAGGTCAAGGAATACTTCGGCAAGGAACCCCGCAAGGACGTGAACCCTGACGAAGCCGTGGCCGTGGGCGCGGCCATCCAGGGCCAGGTGCTGTCGGGCGACCGCAAGGACGTGCTGCTGCTGGACGTGACGCCATTGAGCCTGGGCATCGAGACTCTGGGCGGCGTGATGACCAAGATGATCACGAAGAACACGACCATCCCCACCAAGTTCGCTCAGACCTTCTCCACCGCCGACGACAACCAGCCGGCCGTGACCATCAAGGTCTACCAGGGCGAGCGCGAGATGGCCAGCGGCAACAAGCTGCTGGGCGAGTTCAACCTGGAAGGCATTCCACCTGCATCGCGCGGCACGCCGCAGATCGAGGTGTCGTTCGACATCGACGCCAACGGCATCCTGCACGTGGGCGCCAAGGACAAGGGCACAGGCAAGGAAAACAAGATCACCATCAAGGCGAACTCCGGCCTGTCCGAGGACGAGATCCAAAAGATGGTCAAGGACGCCGAGCTGAACGCCGCCGACGACAAGAAGAAGCTCGAACTGATCCAGGCCCGCAACCAGGGCGAGGCTGCCGTGCACAGCGTGAACAAGAGCCTGGCCGAGCATGGCGACAAGCTCGACGCCGGCGAAAAGGATGCGATCACCGCTGCGGTCAAGGCACTGGAAGAAGCGCTCAAGGGCGAGGACAAGGACGCCATCGACGCCAAGACCACGGCGCTGATGGCTGCCAGCCAGAAGCTGGGCGAGAAGATGTACGCCGAGACCCAGGCTGCGCAGGCCGCCCAGGCAGCCGGTGGCGCGGACGCGGCAGGCGCATCGGCGTCGTCGGGCAAGGCCGCGGACGACGACAACGTGGTCGACGCCGAAGTGAAGGAAGTCAAGAAGGGCTAAAGCAGCCCTTGCTGACCCGAGCCGCCGCGCCGGCCCCTTTCCAGGGTGCCTGCGCGGCGTTCCTCTTCCAACCAGGCTGATTCATCCATGTCCAAAAGAGACTATTACGAGGTCCTCGGCGTTCCCAAGAACGCCTCCGAGGACGAAATCAAGAAGGCCTATCGCAAGCTGGCGATGAAGCACCACCCTGACCGCAACCAGGGGGATAGCGCCAAGGGCGCCGAGGAGAAATTCAAGGAGGCCAAAGAGGCCTACGAGATGCTTTCCGATGCCCAGAAGCGCGCGGCCTACGACCAGTACGGCCACGCTGGCGTGGACCCGAACATGCGCGGCCCCGGTGGCCCCGGTGCGGAAGGGTTTGGCGGCTTCGCCGAGGCCTTCGGCGACATCTTCGGTGACATGTTCGGCCAGCAGGGCGGACGCGGGCGTGGTGCGGGCGGCCGTCAGGTGTACCGCGGCAGCGACCTCAGCTACGCCATGGAAATCACCCTCGAAGAAGCCGCGCGCGGCAAGGATGCACAGATCCGCATTCCATCGTGGGAAAGCTGCGACACCTGCCACGGCAGCGGCGCCAAGCCCGGCACCAGCGCCAAGACCTGCACCACCTGCAGCGGAAGCGGCACAGTGCAGATGCGCCAGGGTTTCTTCAGCGTGCAGCAGACCTGCCCGCACTGCCGCGGCACGGGCAAGATCATTCCCGAGCCCTGCACGTCCTGCCACGGCCAGGGCCAGCTCAAGAAGCAAAAGACGCTGGAAGTGAAGATTCCGGCCGGCATCGACGACGGCATGCGCATCCGCAGCACCGGCAACGGCGAGCCGGGCACCAACGGCGGCCCGCCGGGTGATCTGTACATCGAGATCCGCCTGAAGAAGCACGACATCTTCGAGCGCGATGGCGACGACCTGCACTGCCAGGTGCCGGTGAGCTTCATCACCGCGGCACTCGGTGGCGAGATCGAGGTGCCCACGCTCGCCGGCAAGGCCGCCATCGACATCCCCGAAGGCACGCAGGCCGGCAAGCAGTTCCGACTGCGCGGCAAGGGCATCAAGGGCGTGCGCGCCAGCTACCCCGGCGACCTGTATTGCCACATCACGGTGGAAACACCCGTCAAGCTGACCGAGCACCAGCGCAAGCTGCTGCGCGAGCTGGATGAATCGCTGAAGAAGGGTGGCGGCCGCCACTCGCCCAGCGGCGAGAGCTGGACCGACCGGCTGAAGAACTTCTTCAGCTGAACGCGTGGCGCCGCATCGGGCGCCGGCCATGGCACACCAGGCTGCCCCGCACCGCGCGGGGCAGCCTTTTTTCTTGCGCCCGCGTTCCTGCCGCGCGTCCTCCCGCAATCTTTGCCAGCGCAGCTTGATCTGAATCACCTTTCGACCCGCTCCACCCCGAGAAGTCAGCCAGCACAGGCCGCTACGATGGCAGCCATCGGCATGCATGGAGGATCGCAATGGAAGTCAACATCACCTTTCTGGGCGGCGCGGGCACCGTCACCGGCTCCAAATACCTGGTGCGCCACAACGGCCACAGCATGCTGGTCGATTGCGGCCTGTTCCAGGGCTACAAGCAGCTGCGCCTGCGCAACTGGCAGCCCCTGCCCCTCACGCCCCACCAGATCGATGCCGTGGTGCTGACCCACGCGCACCTGGACCACAGCGGCTACCTGCCCCTGCTGGCACGCGATGGCTATACCAAGGCCATCCACTGCACGCCCGGCACGCGCGACCTGTGCGCCATCCTGCTGCCCGACAGCGGGCACCTGCAGGAAGAAGACGCCGCCTTCCTGAACCGCCACCAGCTCTCGCAGCACGCACCGGCGCTGCCGCTGTACACCCGGCTGGATGCGCAGCACTGCATGAAGCAGTTCCGCCCCCACGCGTTCCACAAGGCCTTCGAGCCCATTCCCGGCTGGCGCGTGACCTTCACGCCGGCCGGACATATCCTGGGCGCGGCCAGCGTGCTGCTGGAAGTGGGCGGGCGACGCATCCTGTTCTCGGGCGATCTGGGCCGGCCCGATGACCTGCTCATGAACCCGCCCGAGGCTCCGCCGCAGGCCGACACCGTGCTGGTCGAAGCCACTTATGGCGACCGCCAGCACCCGCAGGAAGACATCCTGCAAGAGCTGGCCCCCGCCCTGCAACGCCTGGCCCAGCGCGGCGGCGTGGCCGTGGTGCCGGTGTTTGCCGTGGGCCGGGCGCAGGCCGTGCTGCACGCCATCAACCTGCTCAAGAAGCAGGGCAGCATTGCGCGGTCGCTGCCGGTGTTTCTGGACAGCCCCATGGCCGTGAGCACCACCGGGCTGTTCGCGCACCACACGGGCGAGCACCGGCTGACCAGGCACGAGGCCGATGCCCTCGCGCACTGCGCCACCATGGTGCAGACCACCGACGAATCGAAGGCCCTGGCGCGCCGCCACGGGCCCATGGTGATCCTGTCGGCCAGCGGCATGGCCACGGGGGGGCGCGTGCTGCACCACCTGGCCCTGTACGCGGGCGACCACCGCAACATGGTCATCATCACCGGCTACCAGGCGCCGGGCACGCGCGGCGCGCGCATCGCCAGCGGCGAAAAGACCACGCGCATCCACGGGCAGGACATTGATGTGCGCGCCGAGGTGGTGCAGCTCACGTCCGCCTCGGCCCATGCCGACGCCAACCAGACGCTGGCCTGGCTGCGCAGCATGGGGCACGCGCCCGACCGGGTGTTTGTGGTGCACGGCGAGATGGGCGCGGCCGACATGCTGCGCCAGCGCATCGAACATGAGCTGCGCTGGCGCGCCACGGTGCCCGAGCATGGCAGCACGCTCCCTGCCTGAAGGCGCGGGATCGGCCTCCCATCAACAAGAGGAGCTGCCAGCTCCTCTTGTTGATAAATCCGCCTCTTGCACGATGAATGCCATCGCATTCAACGATGGCAACAAACAATAATTGGGCTGAAAATACACAGTCTTCTCGAAACAAGAAGACTACACCCCATCCCATGAAAAGCTCCGAGCGCAGCTTTGCGCGCCGTATCGACCTCACCTCGCTGCAACTGTTTGTGGCGGTGTGCGAACTCGGCAGCATCGGCCGCGCGGCGGAGCGCGAATTCATTGCTGCCTCGGCCGTCAGCAAGCGGCTGTCCGATCTGGAAACCGCCGTCGATACCGCCCTGCTCTATCGCCACAGCCGGGGCGTGACGCTCACGCCCGCCGGCGAGAGCCTGCTGCACCATGCGCGCACCGTGCTGTTTGGCCTGGAGCGCATGCAGGGCGAACTCAGCGAATACGCCGAAGGCGTGCGCGGCCATGTGCGCATGCACGCCAACATTTCGGCCATCGTGCAGTTTCTGCCCGAGGACCTGGGCGCTTTTGCACGCGCCCACAGCCAGGTCAAGATTGACCTGCAGGAACACCTGAGCAGCGATGTGCTGCATGCCGTGCAGGAAGGAGCGGCCGACCTGGGCATTTGCAACACCGGCGGCCCCGCCGCCGCCGATCTGCAAAGCCGCCCTTACCGCACCGACCGTCTGGTGCTGGTTGTGCCTGCAGCGCACGCCCTGTCTGCGCAAGAAGCGATCCATTTTGAAGAAGTGCTGGACTGGGACATTGTCGGCCTGCATGCCAACAGCAGCATCAGCCTGGCCATGCGCGCTGCTGCGGCGGCGGCCGGCCGGCCCCTGCGCCAGCGCATCCAGGTCACCGGGCTCGACGCCATGTGCCGCATGATCGACAACGGCCTGGGCGTGGGCCTGCTCCCCGACCGGGCCTTTGCCCTCATGCAGGGTGTGGGCCGCCTGCAGGCCGTGCCCCTGGCCGACCCCTGGGCACGGCGCGAACTGCGCCTGGTGGCCCGCGATTTCGACGCCCTGCCCGTGACGGCCCGGCTGCTCGTGGAACACCTGGCACCCCCACGCGCGGCACTTTGACGCACCCCTAAAATCCAACCACCCCACCTGAAAGTAGAAAGCCACGCCATGGGACGCACCCTGTACGACAAGATCTGGGACGAGCATGTCGTCCACACCGAAGAGGACGGCACCTCCATCCTCTACATCGACCGCCATCTGGTGCACGAGGTCACCAGCCCCCAGGCCTTTGAAGGCCTGCGCGAGGCCGGCCGCAAGGTCTGGCGCATGAGTTCCATCGTGGGCACGGCCGACCACAACACGCCCACCACCGGCTGGGAGCGCGGCTACGACGGCATTGCCGATCCCATCAGCAAGGAGCAGATCACCACGCTGAACGACAACATGGCGCAGATCACGCCAGCGGCGTTCTTCCCCTTCATGCACAAGCGCCAGGGCATCGTGCACGTGATCGGCCCCGAAAACGGCGCCACCCTGCCCGGCATGACCGTGGTCTGCGGCGACAGCCACACCAGCACCCATGGCGCGTTTGGTGCGCTGGCCCACGGCATCGGCACCTCCGAGGTCGAGCACGTGATGGCGACCCAGACCCTGCTGGCCAAGAAGGCCAAGAACATGCTGGTGCAGGTGGACGGCCAGCTGGCCAAAGGCGTGACCCCCAAGGACGTGGTGCTGGCCATCATCGGCAAGATCGGCACGGCCGGCGGCACGGGCTACACCATCGAATTTGCCGGCTCGGTGTTCCGCGCCATGAGCATGGAAGGCCGCATGACCGTGTGCAACATGGCCATCGAAGGCGGCGCGCGCGCGGGCCTGGTGGCGGTGGACGACAAGACCATCGAATACGTCAAGGGCCGCCCCCTGTCGCCCACGGGCGTGGAGTGGGACCAGGCCGTGGCCTACTGGAAGACGCTGCACTCGGATGCCGACGCGGTGTTCGACACCGTCGTCAAGCTCGACGCCGCCACCATAGTGCCCCAAGTCACCTGGGGCACCTCACCCGAGATGGTGCTGGGCGTGGACGCCCGCGTGCCCGACCCGGACAAGGAAAAGGACGCCAACAAGCGCGGCGCCATCGAGCGCGCTCTCACCTACATGGGCCTGCAACCGGGCAAGGCGATCAACGACATCACCATCGACAAGGTGTTCATCGGCTCGTGCACCAACAGCCGTATCGAAGACATGCGCGAAGCCGCCGCCGTGGTGAAGAACCTGGGCCGCAAGGTCGCCAGCAACGTCAAGCTGGCGATGGTGGTGCCCGGCTCGGGCCTGGTCAAGGAACAGGCCGAGCGCGAAGGCCTGGACAAGATCTTTGTCGCCGCGGGCTTTGAATGGCGCGAGCCCGGCTGCAGCATGTGCCTGGCCATGAACGCCGACCGGCTGGAGCCCGGTGAGCGCTGCGCCAGCACCAGCAACCGCAACTTCGAAGGCCGCCAGGGTGCTGGTGGTCGCACCCACTTGGTGAGCCCCGCCATGGCCGCAGCGGCTGCCGTGCACGGTCATTTTGTGGACATTCGCCAATTCGCCTGAAGGAGACCGCCATGAAGAAGATCGCCACCCTTATCGCCCTGTCCGCCGCTTTCCTGCTGGCTGGATGCAACACCGTCAAAGGCGTGGGCCAGGACATCGAACGCGCAGGCAGCGCCATCGAACGCGCCGCCAAGTAACAAAGAACGCCATGCAGAAATTCACTTTGCTCAAGGGGATCGTCGCCCCCATGGACCGCGAGAACGTCGATACCGACGCCATCATTCCCAAGCAGTTCCTCAAGTCGATCAAGAAGACCGGCTTTGGTGTGAACCTGTTTGACGAATGGCGCTACCTGGACCACGGCGAGCCCGGCCAGGACCCCGCCAGCCGCCAACCCAACCCCGACTTCGTGCTCAACCAGCCTCGCTACCAGGGCGCCTCCATCCTGCTGGCGCGCAAGAACTTCGGCTGCGGCTCCAGCCGCGAGCACGCGCCCTGGGCGCTGGACCAGTACGGCTTTCGCGCCGTGATCGCGCCGAGCTTTGCCGACATCTTCTTCAACAACTGCTTCAAGAACGGCCTTCTGCCCATCGTGCTGCCCGAAGCCACGGTGGCCCAGCTGTTCGACGAAGTGGCCGCCTTCCCCGGCTACCAGCTCACCATCGACCTGGAGCGCCAGGTCATCGTGCGTCCCCAAGGCGAAGAAATCGCGTTCGAGGTGCAGGCCTTCCGCAAGTACTGCCTGCTCAACGGTTTTGACGACATCGGCCTGACCCTGCGCCAGTCCGACAAGATCAAGGCCTTTGAAGCCCAGCGCCTGGCCACCAAGCCCTGGCTCGCGCACACCATGGTGTCGTGAGACCGCGCAGGCATCGAAAATTTCAGTCAAACTGGCATCTAGCGCTTTAATCATAAGCACTGAAAGCTATCAAAAGTAAAGCATCCGACAATGAAAATCGCAGTTCTACCAGGTGACGGCATCGGTACCGAAATCGTGGCCGAGGCCGTCAAGGTTCTCAAGGCGCTCGACCTGAAGTTCGAGATGGAGTCCGCCCTGGTCGGCGGCGTGGCCTATGACGCCCACGGACACCCCCTGCCCGAGTCCACCCTCCAGCTCGCCAAGGAAGCCGACGCCATCCTGTTTGGCGCCGTGGGCGACTGGAAGTACGACAAGCTCGACCGACCCCTGCGCCCCGAGCAGGCCATCCTGGGCCTGCGCAAGCACCTGGGCCTGTTCGCCAACTTCCGCCCCGCCATCTGCTACGAGCAACTGGTGGACGCTTCCAGCCTCAAGCCCGAGCTGATCGCCGGGCTGGACATCCTCATCATCCGCGAGTTGACCGGCGACATCTACTTCGGCCAGCCGCGTGGACGCCGCGTGGCCACCGACGGCCACTTCCCCGGTGCCGAGGAAGCCTTCGACACCATGCGCTACAGCCGACCCGAGATCGAGCGCATCGCCCACGTCGCCTTCCAGGCCGCGCGCAAGCGGAGCAAGAAGGTCACCAGCGTGGACAAGGCCAACGTGCTGGAGACCTTCCAGTTCTGGAAGGACGTGATGACCGAGGTGGGCCAGCAATACCCCGACGTGGAACTGCAGCACATGTACGTTGACAACGCCGCCATGCAGCTCGTGAAGGCCCCCAAGGCGTTTGACGTGGTGGTCACCGGCAACATGTTTGGCGACATCCTGTCGGACGAAGCCTC
This sequence comes from Acidovorax sp. JHL-9, assembly GCF_000426205.1. NCBI lineage: Bacteria > Pseudomonadati > Pseudomonadota > Betaproteobacteria > Burkholderiales > Comamonadaceae > Acidovorax > Acidovorax sp. JHL-9. The sequence goes on along the minus strand of NZ_AUEX01000014.1, from coordinate 43,294 downwards.
CATGCTCACCGGTTCCATCGGCATGCTGCCCTCCGCATCGCTCAACAGCAAAAACCAGGGGCTGTACGAGCCCAGCCATGGCAGCGCCCCCGACATCGCCGGCAAGGGCGTGGCCAATCCGCTGGCCACCATCCTCTCGGCCGCGATGATGCTGCGCTTCAGCCTGAACCAGGAGGAAGCCGCCCAACGCATCGAGGCCGCCGTGCAAAAGGTGCTGGCCCAGGGCCTGCGCACGCCCGACATCTACAGCGAAGGCACCACCAAGGTAGGCACGGCGCAAATGGGGGATGCGGTGGTGAAGGCGCTGGGATAAATAAGCCCCGCGGACACGACGCCAGGGCGGCCCCGTGCCGCCCTTTCGCTTTTTTCGGACCTCGCGGCGGCGCCCCGCAAACGGGCGTCAAGCCACCATCCGCTACAATCCGAACCATGTTTGTCGCCCGCCCGTTCGCCCTGAACACAGCATCCGCCGCCCTGGCCGGTGTGGCTGCGCGCGCAATCACCACCAAAACCACGACCATTAAGGGCTGATCCAGCTCCGGTTCGTCGTGCGCCCTCCCTGGCCAGACGAGCCGGGGCAAAACAGCCAGGTCTGGCACTGTTTCTTACTTTGAAAGGGCGTTGAAATGAGCAAGTTGGTAGGTTTGGTCGGCTGGCGCGGCATGGTCGGCTCGGTGTTGATGGACCGCATGGTGCAGGAGAAGGATTTCGATCTGATCGAGCCCCTGTTCTTCTCCACCTCCAACGCCGGCGGCAAAGCCCCTGCACAAGCCAAGAACGAAACCACGCTGCAGGATGCGTTCAACATCGACGCCCTCAAGCGCTGCGACATCATCCTCACCGCCCAGGGCGGTGACTACACCAACGAGGTGTATCCCAAGCTGCGCGCAGCCGGCTGGAATGGCCACTGGATCGACGCCGCATCCTCCCTGCGCATGGAGAAGAACGCGGTCATCGTGCTCGACCCGGTGAACATGCCCGTCATCCAGAACGCGCTGGCGAACGGCGGCAAGGACTGGATCGGCGGCAACTGCACCGTCAGCTGCATGCTGATGGGCGTGGGCGCGCTGTACAAGGCCGGCCTTGTCGAATGGATGAGCACCCAGACCTACCAGGCCGCCAGCGGCGGCGGCGCCCAGCACATGCGCGAGCTGCTCACGCAGTACGGCACGCTGAACGCCGAGGTGACGGACCTGCTCCATGATCCCAAGAGTGCCATCCTGGAGATCGACCGCAAGGTCATCGCCAAGCAGCGCAGCCTCACCGCCGCTGAGACCGCCAATTTCGGCGTGCCGCTGGGCGGCAGCCTGATCCCCTGGATCGACAAGGACCTGGGCATCGGCAAGAGCCAGGACGAGCCTGGCTGGGGCACATCCAAGGAAGAATGGAAGGGCATGGCCGAGACGAACAAGATCCTCGGCATGGGCGAAGGCTTCAACTCGGCCGCCATCCCGGTCGATGGCTTCTGCGTGCGCGTGGGCGCCATGCGCTGCCACAGCCAGGCCCTGACCTTCAAGCTCAGGAAGAATGTGCCTGTGGCCGACATCGAAGCCATGATTGCGGCCGACAACCAGTGGGTGAAGGTGGTACCCAACACCCGCGAGGCGACCATCCAGGACCTGACCCCCGTGGCCGTGACCGGCACCATGACGATCCCCGTGGGCCGCATCCGCAAGCTGGCCATGGGCCCCGAGTACGTGGGCGCCTTCACTGTCGGTGATCAATTGCTGTGGGGCGCGGCAGAGCCTCTGCGCCGCATGTTGTGCATCCTCCTGAGCGCCTGAACCAGACAGATCCCGCAAGCGCGCACGGCCTCGCCGCTGCGCGCTTTTTCTTGTCCGCCCGGCCAGAAACACCCGGTTACGCTACGTTGGCAATTGACAACAAGGAAATACGCCAAAACCGGGCACCAACACCCCGCACAAAGCTTCCACGCTACCTCAGCTTGTCAGTGCAAAACATTGATGCTATGGTGCTTTTTACATATTTTCACGCGCCGGGGCGGGATCAGACCATGAGAAGAACCACGCCGCTCGACCGGGCCGCACAACCACCACTTTTGATGGCACACATGCATCGTTGGAAATTTTCTGTCCTGGCCGCTGCGGCCGTCGCATTGACCGGCTTCCATGCCGACGATGCTTCTGCCTTAGCTCTGGGTCGCATCACGGTGCAGTCTGCTCTTGGTGAGCCGCTGCGCGCCGAAATCGAACTCCCCCAAATCACCCCGGAAGAGGCTGACACCCTGCGCGCCACCACCGCTTCGCCCGAAGTGTTTCGCGCCCAGGGCATGGAGTTCAATCCGGCGGTGACCAACCTGCGCGTGCAACTGCAGCGACGTGCCAATGGCACTGCCGTGTTGCGCCTGTCCAGTGACCGCCCCGTCAACGACCCCTTTGTTGACCTGGTTCTAGACGCCTCGTGGAGCAGTGGCCACATCGTGCGCAACTACACCATGCTGTTTGATCCCCCGGCATCGCGCCGCGCAGCACCTGCCGTCACTGCGGCAGCGCAAGCCTCAGCGCCCACCGCTCAGGCACGGGGCGGCTCTGCAGCGGCAACCGCACGCGCATCGGCTCCCGCTGCACCCCGCAGCACCGCTGCAGCCGGCCCACGCCCAGCGCCTGCCAATGGTGTCACCGTTCAGGCGGGAGACACGGCTGGCCGCCTCGCCAATGCTTACCGCCCCGCCAGCGTATCGCTGGATCAGATGCTCGTGGCACTGCTGCGCGCCAACCCGGACGCATTCATCCAGGGCAATGTCAACCGGGTCAAGGCCGGAGCTGTGCTGCAAATGCCTGACGAGGCTTCCGCACTGGCAACGCCACCGGCCGAAGCCCGCCAGATCCTGGCGGCACAAAGCCGGGATTTCAACGATTTCCGCCGCAAACTCGCTGCGGCAGCCCCCGCGACCAAGGTGGCGGCCGCAGAGCGCTCTGCCAGCGGCACCGTACAAACCCGCATCGAAGACAAGAAGCCCGCAACGGCAGCGCCTGACAAGCTGACCCTGTCCAAGGGGTCCATCACGGGCCAGAAGGCGGCAGAAGACCAGCTGGCCAAGGACAAGCAGGCCAGCGAATCCTCGGCCCGGATGGCCGAACTGTCCAAGAACATCAACGAGTTGAACCAGCTCAGCGCGGCGTCTGCGCCAGTTGCCGAACCTGCAGCTGCTGCCTCCAGCACACCCGGCCTGGTTGCCGTGGCCACGCCGGCATCGCTGCCCAGCCAGCCAGCCGCCTCCGAGCCAGCGGCCGTTGCGGCCTCCCCTGCGGCCAGCATGCCCGCTGCAGCCGAAGCAGCCGCCTCGGATCCCGCCGTGCCAGCGGAAGCCGCTGCACCGGCATCCGCTCCTGCGCCAGCACCTGTGCCCAAGCCCGCACCCGTGCCTATGCCAGCCATCGAAACGAGCTTTCTTTCGGGCCTGATGGAAGACCCCCTGGTGCCTGCTGGGGGACTGCTCGCATTGATCGCCCTGGGGGGTTACGGTGCCTACCGCGTGGTCCAACGGCGCCGTGCCAACGCCGGTGTTGACAGTTCATTCATGGATAGCCGTGCACAACCCGACTCCTTTTTTGGCGCCAGCGGCGGCCAGCAAGTGGACACGGCCAACAGCCAGATGAGCACTGGCTCGTCCATGGCCTACTCCCCCAGCCAGCTGGATGCCGGTGGTGACGTGGATCCAGTGGCCGAAGCCGATGTGTACCTGGCATACGGCCGCGACCTCCAGGCCGAAGAAATCCTCAAGGAAGCGATTCGCCACAACCCGGCCCGCGTATCGATACGGGTCAAGCTGGCCGAGATTTACGCCAAACGACAGGATCGCAAGGCCCTGGAGGCCGTGGCAGGCGACGTATTCCAGCTCACACAGGGGGAAGGCCCGGACTGGACGCGTGTGACCGATCTGGGGCGCGATCTGGACCAGGAAAACCCGCTGTACCAGCCTGGCGGTCGCCCTGGTGCGCCAAATGGCGATGCCTTGGCCACACCCGCCGCCAGTGCGGCGAGCGCCGCGATGGCCGTGGCGTCCGCGGCAGCAACGCTGCCACCCGATCTCGACCTGGATCTGGATTTCCTCCAGGACGCTCGGACCAAGGCACCAGCTGCCGCAACCCACGAAGGTGACACCGCATCGGCCGGACTTCCACCACTGGATCTGCCCACGTTGCCGCATGCCGCTGAGCCAGCCGTGGCAGCAACCCCTGCCATCACGCCACCTCCCATGGCAGACCTGGATTTTCCAGCCACCGACGACCTCGCCATGCTCACGTCCGGGGCCATGCCGACAACGGCCAGCCTCCCGGCAGCCACCCCGCACACGGCCCCGATGGAGTTTGACCTGGGCGATCTGACGCTGGACTTGGGCACACCATCCAAACCTGTCACCGCGCCCGTATCGGCCGCGGCACCGGCCTTGGCTGACAGCGGCGTCGATGCGGCGGCAGACGATCCATTGGCAACCAAACTGGCACTGGCGCAGGAGTTCAATGCCATCGGCGATACAGACGGCGCCCGAACCCTGATCGAAGAAGTGGTCGCCGAGTCCTCGGGAGCGCTCAAGGCCCGCGCCCAGCGGCTGCTGACCGACCTGGGCTGATGCGCCCGGTCGATTCCACCGCACCGCATAACCCGACCCCGGGCCACCTATCCAGGGTGGCCATGGGGGTCGGCTACAACGGCCAGCGCTACAGCGGCTGGCAAAGCCAGCTCTCTGGCAACACCATCCAGGATCACCTCGAAGCGGCCCTGAGCCGCTTCGCTACGCAGCGGATCAGCACCCTGTGTGCGGGCCGCACCGATGCGGGGGTGCACGGCCTCATGCAGGTCGTCCACTTTGATACCCCGCTGCACCGCCCGGCGGCATCGTGGGTACGCGGCACCAACACCTTTCTGCCAGCGGATATCGCCGTGCAATGGGCCCAGCCAGTGCCCGCTGGCTTTCATTCGCGCGGGAGCGCCATTGCACGGCGCTACGCCTATGTGCTGCTCCAGTCTCCCGTACGCCCCAGCGTCGATGCGGGCCGCGTGGGCTGGGTCTTTCACCCGCTCGACCATGCTGCCATGCAGCAGGCGGCGCAACAGCTACTAGGCGAACACGACTTCACCTCGTTCCGGGCTTCGGCTTGCCAGGCCAAGTCGCCCGTCAAGACCCTGCAACGGATCGCCATCACCCGCACGCCAGCCAACGGGGCAGGGCCGTCTGACGGCTTTGCGCCCTGCTACTGGCGTTTCGAGTTCGAAGCCAATGCCTTCCTGCACCACATGATCCGCAACATCATGGGCTGCCTGATCGCTGTGGGCCAGGGCAAGAAACCGCCGCAATGGATCGGTGAAGTGCTGGCCGCGCGCTCACGCAACGCGGCAGCGCCCACCTTTTCACCCGACGGCCTGTATTTTCAAGGCCCGGTTTACGAACCCCATTGGGGCCTGCCCAGCCGCACGGCTGCGTATGATTGGCTGCCATGAGCAGCCTGCCACCTGAAAAAACATCCACTTCCCCCTGCATTCGCACCCGCATCAAGATCTGCGGGCTGACACGCGAACAGGACGTTGACGCAGCGGTCGCCGCGGGTGTGGATGCCATCGGCTTCGTGATGTACCCGGCAAGCCCCCGGGCCGTCACCCCGCAAAGGGCTGCCGCGCTGGCCTCCCGCCTGCCCCCGTTCGTTACGCCTGTGCTGCTGTTTGTCAACGAGACCGCTTCCAATATCCTAGCTGCCAGCACTTTACTGGCGGGCGCTACCATTCAGTTTCATGGTGACGAGTCCCCTGCGGACTGCCTGGCTGCCACCCTCGGGGGCGCCCGTCCGTTTCTGCGCGCTGCCCGCATTCCCCTTGGCGATGGTGCCGAACGCTTCGACCTCGTAAAATACGCACAGGATTTTTCACGCGCCCAAGCCATCCTGCTCGACGCCCATGTCGACGGCTATGGCGGCGGCGGCAAGGCATTCAATTGGTCACTCCTTCCACCAAGCGTCAACTCTCATCTCGTTTTGTCTGGTGGACTCACGCCTGCAAACGTGATCGATGGCATTTTGCAAGTCCGCCCGCGAGGCCTCTCGCTGGCGGTTGACGTCAGTTCCGGCGTCGAGGCCGATGGCCCCGATGGCAAACCCATCAAGGGCATCAAGGACGCCAAAAAAATCCAACGCTTCGTTGCCGCCGTGCGTGCGGCCGATGCCCAACTTGCAAAGACCCCCCATGAATTCCTATCAGCAACCTGATGCTTCCGGCCATTTCGGCCCCTACGGCGGCAGTTTTGTCAGCGAAACCCTGACCCATGCCATCCAGGAGCTGCGCGACGCCTACGCCCGCTACCAGAACGACCCCGAGTTTCTGGCCGAGTTCGAGTACGAACTCAAGCACTTCGTGGGCCGCCCCTCGCCCATCTACCACGCAGCCCGCACCAGCCGCGAAATGGGCGGCGCGCAGATCTACCTCAAGCGCGAAGACCTGAACCACACTGGCGCGCACAAGATCAACAACGTCATCGGCCAGGCCATGCTGGCCAAGCGCATGGGCAAGCCGCGCGTCATTGCCGAAACCGGCGCCGGCCAGCATGGCGTGGCCACCGCCACCATCTGCGCACGCTATGGCCTGGAATGCGTGGTGTACATGGGCAGCGAGGACGTCAAGCGCCAAAGCCCCAACGTCTTTCGCATGAAGCTGCTGGGCGCCACCGTGGTGCCCGTGGAATCGGGCAGCAAGACACTGAAGGATGCACTGAACGAAGCCATGCGCGACTGGGTGGCCAATGTGGACAACACCTTCTACATCATCGGCACCGTGGCCGGGCCCCATCCCTACCCAATGATGGTGCGCGACTTCCAGAGCGTGATCGGCAAGGAATCCATCGAACAGATGCCCGCCATGCTGGCCGACCAGAAGCTGCCAGCCCGGCAACCCGATGCGGTGATTGCCTGCGTGGGTGGCGGCAGCAATGCCATGGGCATCTTCCACCCCTACATTCCGTTCGAGAACACCCGCTTGATTGGCGTGGAGGCGGCCGGAGAAGGACTGGAGTCGGGCAAGCACTCGGCCTCGCTGCAAAAAGGCAGCGCCGGGGTGCTGCATGGCAACCGCACCTTCATCCTGCAGGACGACAACGGCCAGATCACCGAAACCCACAGCATCAGCGCAGGCCTGGACTACCCCGGCGTGGGACCTGAGCACGCCTGGCTGCAGGAAATCGGCCGCGCCGAATATGTCGGCATCACCGACAAGGAAGCCCTGGAAGCCTTTCACTACCTGTGCCGCACCGAGGGCATCATCCCTGCGCTGGAGTCCAGCCATGCCGTGGCCTATGCCCTGAAGCTGGCCAAAACCATGCGCCCTGACCAGTCCATCCTCGTGAACCTGTCAGGCCGGGGCGACAAGGACATAGGCACTGTGGCCGACCTGTCCGGCGAAGATTTTTACGACCGCCCCTCCATGCGCGGCCTGTCCGTCAAGGGCGCTGTGGGAGACGCCAAGCCATGAGCCGCATCCAGACCACTTTCAACCAACTGCAAGCCCAGGGCCGCAAGGCGCTGATCCCCTACGTCACGGCCGGGTTCCCGTTTGCGGACATCACCCCCTCGCTCATGCACGGCATGGTGGAAGCCGGTGCCGACGTGATCGAGCTGGGCGTGCCGTTTTCCGACCCCATGGCCGACGGCCCGGTCATCCAGAAGGCGGGTGAAAAAGCCCTGGGCATGGGTGTTGGCATGGTGCAGGTGCTGGAGCATGTGCGCGAATTCCGCCAACGCAACACCACCACCCCCGTGGTGCTGATGGGCTACGCCAACCCGGTCGAGCGCTACGACCAAAAGCACGCCACGACAAAGGCAGGCAGCGCCTTTGTGCGCGATGCCGCCGAGGCCGGGGTGGACGGCGTGCTCATCGTGGACTACCCGCCCGAGGAATGCGAGGCCTTTGCAGCCGATCTGCGCGCCCACGGCATGGACCTGATCTTTCTGCTGGCACCCACCAGTACCGACGAGCGCATGGCCCAGGTGGCCCGCGTGGCCAGCGGTTATGTGTACTACGTGTCGCTCAAGGGCGTCACAGGCTCTGGCGCTTTGGACACGGCGGCCGTGGAGCAGATGCTGCCCCGCATCCGCCAGCATGTGCACATCCCTGTGGGTGTGGGCTTTGGCATCCGGGATGCCGCTACGGCCCAGGCGATCGGCCAAGTGGCCGATGCGGTAGTGATCGGCAGTCGCATCATCCAGCTGATTGAAGACCAGGAGCACGCCAAGGTGGTCCCCATCACGATCGACTTCCTGCGCGGTATCCGGAAAGCGCTCGACGCATAATAGAGGGCAACCCCCTGAGCGGCTTCGCCGCTTCCCCCTTCTCTCGCGCTGCGCGCGGGAAGGGGGACGCTCCCAGCGCTGCGGGGCGGCCCTTGCGCGGGAGCCCTGGTCTGGGCAGCGCCCGTTTCAAGGCCGCTCCGCAACTGGCCCATCTATACAGAGGAATACGCATGTCCTGGCTTGAAAAACTTCTGCCCTCCAAGATCCAGCAAACCGACCCCACCGAGCGCCGCCAGGTGCCCGAGGGGCTGTGGATCAAGTGCCCGAGCTGCGAAACAGTGCTCTACAAGGCCGATCTGGAACAAAACCAGAACGTCTGCCCCCACTGCAGCCACCACCACCGCATCGGTGCACGCGCACGGCTGAATGCCTTCCTGGACCCCGAAGGCCGTTACGAAATCGGCCAGGAAGTTCTGCCGGTCGATGCACTCAAGTTCAAGGACAGCCGCAAATACCCCGAGCGCCTGAAAGAAGCGCTGGAACACACGGGCGAAACCGACGCCCTCATCGTCATGGGCGGTGCGGTCAAGAGCGTCAATGTGGTGGTCGCCTGCTTCGAGTTCGACTTCATGGGCGGCTCCATGGGCTCGGTAGTGGGGGAGCGCTTCGTGCGCGGCGTCGAAGCCGCCATCGAACAGAAGGTCCCCTTCATCTGCTTTACCGCCACCGGCGGCGCGCGCATGCAGGAAGGCCTGCTCTCGCTCATGCAGATGGCCAAGACCAATGCGGCGCTAACCCACCTCGCCAAGAAGGGCCTGCCCTACATCAGCGTGCTGACCGACCCGACCATGGGCGGTGTGAGCGCCGGCTTTGCATTTGTGGGCGACATCGTGATCGCCGAGCCCAAGGCCCTGATCGGCTTTGCCGGGCCGCGCGTGATCGAGTCCACCGTGCGTGTGACCTTGCCCGAAGGCTTCCAGCGCGCCGAGTTCCTGCAGACCAAGGGGGCCGTCGATCTCATCTGCGACCGCCGCGAGCTGCGCAACACCGTGGCCAGCAGCCTGGCCATGCTGCAACGCCTGCCAGCCGACGCCGTTGTGTAAGCCGGCTCAGCGTCGGTTTTGCGCAGTAGCTATTCATTGAATAGCTACTAGCGCTTGTCCCATAAACGCCAGCAGCCAATCTGCCACAAAACCCGCTATCACCCCTGCATGACGCCCGCCTGCAGGTGCCCCAGGACGATCATGGCAACCTGCAAGAGCACCAGCACGGCCAGCGGCGAGAGATCCACCCCACCGACCAGCGGAATGATGCGCTGAAACGGCCGCAGCACCGGTGCGCACAAACGCGCCACCACATCGGCAATGGGCGAACGGGTCTGCATCCATGACATGACCGCATGGACAATCAGCAAACCGATCAGGCCCGAGATGGCCACCCGCACCAGACCAAAAAGCGCCAGCCACGGCAGCCAGGCCCAGGCGGACCCCGCCCCCAAAATCAGCCACAGCAGGAAATACTGGACCAATTGCAACAAGGCGGCCGCGACCAGGCTGGAGAGATCCCAGCGGCCCACCGGGGCAATCACGCGCCGCAGCGGCATGACCAGCCAGTCGGTGAGAGCAAACACCAGCCCGCCGATCGGATTCGAGAACGGCACACGCTGCCACTGCATGTACAGACGCAACAGGCAGGCCCCGGTCAGCAGGCCACCGATGACATCGAGCAGGAAAGAGGCGATCTGGTAGAGCATGGATGAGACAAATTGGATGGAATCGCGTGCGAAAGCGGACTGCTGCATGGGATGATAGCGACCGCAGATCCCCGCCCATGACACAACCCCTCACCCTGTCATCCCTTCCGCTGTTCCCGCTCCATTCCGTGCTGTTTCCTGGCGGAGTGCTGGCGTTGCGCGTGTTCGAGGTGCGCTACCTCGACATGGTGCGCAAATGCCACCACGCTGGCGCCCCCTTTGGTGTCGTGGCGCTCACGCAGGGCCACGAGGTCCGGCAGGCGGGTGCGCCAGAGGAAGGGTTCCACGACATCGGCACCCTGGCCGTGATCGAAAGAATCGACTATCCGCAGCCCGGGCTGATCACCCTGCTGTGCCGCGGCAGCCAGCGTTTTCGCATCACAGAGCGTAGCCATTTGCCCCATGGCCTGTGGATTGGCAATGTGGAGCAACTGGCCGCCGACCTGCCTGTGCCCATTCCCGACGATCTTCTGCCCACCGTAACCACCCTGGCCCAGGTGCTGGCATCCCTGCGCGAGCGTGACACCGAGGCCGCCACGGCCATCCACCCCACCCCCGAACAGCTGGCCGACTGCGGCTGGGTTGCCAACCGCTGGTGCGAGCTGCTGCCCATCCCCCTCAAGCTCAAGCAGCAGCTGATGGAACTGGACAATCCGCTGGTGCGGCTGGAGCTGGTGGGGGATGTGCTGGAGCGGACGGGGATTGCGCCGCCATAGACGAATGCCCTAAAACCGGTATTTATTGCGCCAAGTTCTGGAATGGCCACGCTCGGCACCACACCCTATACCGACATGACGTAACGGACGTGTTGCCAGCGCTGCCCGGATCCCGTCGATAGCCCATAAAATCAACGGTTTGGCTGGCATCGGCCCGTCCAGTCCTTTATTCACGCCCCGCATCCACGGCTCCTATGTCTGACCAGAATCACGCCCCAGCCCCCCAAGACGAAAACCAGCTCATCGCCGAGCGCCGCGACAAGCTGCGCGCACTGCGCGAGGCCCATGCACAGGGCGGGGGCGTCACGTTCCCCAATGACTTCAAGCCGGCGCACCACGCGGCCACGCTGCAGGACCAGCACGCCAGCAAGGACGCTGCATCGCTTGAAACCCACGCCGTTCATGTGAGCGTTGCCGGGCGCATGATGCTCAAGCGCGTGATGGGCAAGGCCAGCTTTGCTACCGTGCAAGATGGCTCGCTGGGCGAAACCGGCGGGCGCATCCAGCTCTACATCACGCGCGATGCGCTGGGCGAAGAACTGTATGCAGCCTTCAAGCACTGGGACCTGGGCGACATCATCGGCGCCGAAGGCACGCTGATGAAGACCAAGACCGGCGAGCTGTCGGTCAAGGTGACCACCCTGCGCCTGCTGACCAAGAGCCTGCGCCCCATGCCGGACAAGTTCCACGGCGTGGCCGACCAGGAGGTCAAATACCGCCAGCGCTATGTCGATCTGATGACCGACGAGCAGGCGCGCAAGCGCTTCGTGGCACGCAGCAAGGCCGTGAGCGGCATCCGCGACTTCATGGTGCAGCACGGCTTCCTGGAGGTCGAGACGCCCATGCTGCACCCGATTCCGGGCGGCGCCAATGCCAAGCCTTTCGTCACGCACCACAATGCGCTGGAACAGGAGATGTACCTGCGCATCGCGCCCGAGCTGTTCCTCAAACGCCTGCTGGTGGGCGGCTTCGAGCGCGTGTTCGAGATCAACCGCAACTTCCGCAACGAAGGCATCTCGGTGCGCCACAACCCCGAGTTCACCATGATGGAGTTCTATGCGGCCTACTGGAACTACCAGGACCTCATGGGCTTTACCGAGCAGCTCGTGCGCGACGCGGCCCTCAAGGCCACGGGTACGCTGCAGCTCAGCTACCAGGGCCGCGAGGTCGACCTGGCCCAGCCCTTTGCGCGCCTGACCATCCGCGAGGCCATCTTCCAGCACACCGAGGCTGGAGCCCATGTGGACGATGCGGCATGGCTCATCAGCGCCCTCAAGAAGCTGGGCATGTCGGAAGAAAAGAACCAGCTTTCCGGGCGCACTCTGGCCAGCCTGCAGGTGCTCTACTTCGAGGAAACGGTGGAAGACAAGCTGTGGCAGCCCACCTTCATCATGGAGCACCCCACCGAGATCTCGCCGCTGGCCCGTGCCAACGACACGCGCCCCGAGGTCACCGAGCGCTTTGAGCTGTACATCACCGGCCGCGAATTCGGCAACGGTTTCAGCGAGCTCAACGACGCCGAAGACCAGGCCGCGCGCTTCCACGCCCAGGTGGCGGCCAAGGACAGCGGCGACGACGAGGCCATGTACTACGACCACGACTTCGTGCGCGCGCTCGAATACGGCATGCCGCCCGCCGGCGGCTGCGGCATCGGCATCGACCGACTGATGATGCTGCTGACCGACAGCCCCAGCATCCGTGACGTGATCCTGTTCCCGGCCCTGCGGCGCGAGTCCTGAGGCGGCCACCGCACCGCTCGATGGCCGCATCCCGATTGCAGTTGCTGAAGGCCCACCTTCCCGAGTGGGTGCAGGACTGGCTCGACGTCATTGTTCCGGGCGCGCAGATCCTGCTGATCCTTGTGGCTGCCTGGGCGCTGCAACGCCTGCTGCGCCGCGTTCTGGCACGCGCGAGCGTGCGCTTCCAGTTTCCCGAGGAACTCCTGGCTCCCATCAAGGGGCTGGTCCGCTGGACCATTGTGGCCAGCGCCTTGCTGCTGGTGCTGGAGCGGCTGGGTGTGTCGGCCACCGTGCTGTGGACGGCTTTCACCGGCTTTGCCACGGTGGGCGCCGTGGCGTTCTTTGCGGCCTGGAGCGTGCTGTCCAACCTGTTCTGTGCGCTGCTCATCTTCACCGCGCGGCCTTTTCGCGTGGGCGACTACATCGAGGTGCTGGACACCGCCGAGAAGCCCGGTGCCAAGGGCCGGGTGGTGGACATCAATCTGCTCTACAGCACGCTGGAAGACCACAGCGCAGCGCCAGGCCAGGCGGCCTGGCTGCAGATTCCGAACGCCCTGATCTTCCAGCGCGTGGTGCGCCGCTTCCAGGATGCACCGCCACCGGACCCGGCTGCACCGGAGCCCACCGTGGCAACCACCAGCCCGCCTGACGCCTTGCCCGCCCGCGCCACTCCAGCGCCGTAGCGCGGGCCCACACTCTCAAGGCGTCAAGGCAGCAAATCCAGCGCCTGCAGATAGGCGGGCTGGTACATCAGATCGTCCCAGGCCTGCGGCAGGGTTTCGGGCAGCAAGGCCAGGCGGCGTGATTCGCTGTCCACGCTGGGCTGCCAGCGGCCCTGGGCGCGGGCCTCGTCCAGGCCGGCGAGGAGTTCGTCCACGGCCTTGCCATCGCCCACGCTCTGGTTGCACAGCAGCACCAGGTCGCAGCCCGCGGCCAGCGCTGCAATGGCGGCATCGGTGTAGCTGACCACCTGGCCATCGAGGCGGCGGGCGCCTTCCATGCTGAGGTCGTCGCTGAAGATCGCGCCGTCAAAGCGCATCTGGCGGCGCAGGATGTCCTGCAGCCAGCGCTGCGAGAAGCCCGCCGGCCGGCTGTCCACCTTGGGGTAGATCACATGCGCCGGCATCACGCTGGTGAGCGTGCTGCTGAGCCAGGGGTACGGCGCGGCGTCGTCGGCCAGGATGGCCTGGAGGCTGCGCTTATCGACTGGCACCTCGGTGTGCGAATCCGCCTTGACGAAACCGTGCCCCGGAAAGTGTTTGCCGCAGTTGGCCATGCCCGCCTGCAGCAGGCCGTGCATGAGGCTCTTGGCCAGCAGGGCCACCACGCGCGGGTCGCGGTGGAAGGCGCGGTCGCCGATCACGCTGCTCCGGGAAGCGCCGGGCCGCCCCAAGCTTCCCGAGCCCCCCCGGGGGGCAGCCAGCGCTTGCGCTGGCGTGGGGGCGTCACTCTGCCAGTCGAGGTCCAGCACGGGCGTGAAGCTGAAGTCCACGCCGCAGGCGCGCAACTCGGCGCCCAGCACGTAGCCCGCTGCCGTGGCGGCGTTGGTGGCGCGCAGTGCGCCGCTGCCGGGCACGGCCTTGGCGCCCTTGCCGTCATTCATCCACAGCTCGCCAAAAGCGCGCATGGGCGGCAGGTGCGTGAAGCCATCGGTGCGAAAGCGCTGCACACGGCCGCCTTCGTGGTCCACGCAGATCAGCAGGTCGTCGCGCACGGCCTTGATGCTGCTCGTGAGTTGCAGCAGTTGCGCGCGGTTTTCCCAGTTGCGGGCAAACAGGATGACGCCGCCCGTGAGCGGGTGGGCCAGGCGGCGGTGGTCGTCGGCGCTGAGGGTGGTGCCAGCCACATCGAGAATGAGGGGTGCGTGTTCGGTCATCGGGCTTCCAATCGTCAATTTGCTACTTGAACCATAGCTGCTTGCGCTTGTTTAAACGGCGCTACAGGGCTATCTGGCTTGAATTGCCTCCACCACGCAAAAACTGGCGGCGTAGTCGGTCTCGTCGGTCACGCTCAGGTGCGCCTGCAGGCCCCTGGCGTCGAACCACTCCTTGAGGGCGCCGTGCAGCACGATCACCGGCTGGCCGCTGGGCAGAGATCCCACCTCACACGCACGCCAGGTCATGGGCATGTGCATGCCCAGCCCGATGGCCTTGCTGAAGGCTTCCTTGGCGGAAAAGCGCGTGGCCAGGTAGCGCACGCCGCGCTCGGGCCACCGTGCGCTGCGCGCGCGCCAGGTGGCCAGCTCACCATCGGCCAGCACCTTCTCGACAAAGCGCTCGCCGTGGCGGGCCAGGCTGGCCGCGATGCGGCGCACATCGCAGATGTCGGTACCGATGCCGTAGATCATGGAAAATATGAATGAAATTGATCTCTAGAGCTGATCCATCAAGCGCTGGCAGCTATCCAATCAGGAGTTTTCAGCGGATGCGAAACCCGCCTCGATGCAGCCCAGGTACGCCTGCACCGTGGCGGCATAGCCCAGCTCCAGCGCGTCGGCGATGAGGGCGTGGCCAATCGAGACCTCCAGCACGCCAGGCACCTCGCGCACAAAGGCGGCGAGGTTGTCGCGGTTCAGGTCGTGGCCCGCATTCACACCCAGGCCTGCATCCAGCGCGGCCTGCGCCGCAGCCGCATAACGTTTCAGTTCGATGGATTGCTGCGGCGTACCCCAGGCGGCGGCATAGGGCTCGGTGTACAGCTCCACGCGGTCGGCGCCCACCGCCCTGGCGGCGGCCATCTGCTCAGGAATCGGGTCCATGAACAGGCTCACGCGCACGCCGAGGCTGTGGCATTCGGCGATCAGTGGTGCCAGGCGCCCGGCATCCTGCGGAAAGCTCCAGCCGTGGTCGCTGGTGAACTGGTCTTCGCTGTCGGGCACAAAGGTGGCCTGGTGGGGGCGCACCTGGCGGATGAAATCCATCAGGTTCTGCGACGGGTTGCCCTCGATGTTGTATTCACGGCCCGGCCAGGTTTTCATCAACGCGGCCAGCTCGAACACGTCCTGGCCGCGGATGTGGCGCGCATCGGGCCGGGGGTGCACCGTGATGCCCTGGGCACCGGCCTGCAGGCACAGCGTGGCCGCGCGCGTGACGCTGGGGATGCCCAGGTGGCGCGTGTTGCGCACCAGGGCCACCTTGTTGACGTTGACCGACAGGGCGGCGCGTTGCGGGGCGTGTAAAGGCATGGTCATAAGGACTGCAGGTCGATCATGAGCTGGCGGGTGCGCAGCGTGGGGCTGCCACAATGGTATTGCAGCAGGGCACGCAGCTGGGGTTTGAGTTCTGCGGCCACGGGGGCGCAGGCGCGCAAGGTGGCGGTGTAGCTGGCCGCATCATCGAGCGCACGCTGCAGGGCCTGCCACTGGCTGCCGGACAGACCTGCGCGGTCGGCATCGGACGAAGCGCGCAGGCCACCCTCGGGCACCAGCGTGTAGCGCACGGTGGCCTGCAGCGGCGCAAAGGTCATGGTCTGGGCGTCCAGGCTGGGCAGCAGGCCGATCTCGCGCAGCAGCAGCAGCTCGAAGCTGCGCAAGACCGGCTCCAGCGCATCGCCATGCTCGCTGGCCAGCACACGCACCACGCCCGCGTAGGCATCGAACAGGGCGGCGTGCGGGTCGGCCCGGGCCAGCAGGCGCAGCAGCAACTCGTTGAGGTACAGGCCCGACAACAGTGCATCGCCCGTGGGCATCACATGGCCACCCACCCACTCGGCGCCCTTCAAGGTGTGGATGTCGGCCGTGCCGTCACCGGCCAGGGTGTAGGTCACCAGCAGCGGCTGCAGCGGCAGCAGCACGGGACGGAAGTTGGAGCTGGGTTTCTTGGCCCCCTTGGCCACCAGGGCCACGCGCCCCTGGCGGCGGCAGAAGACTTCCAGGATCAGGCTGGACTCGCTCCAGTCGTAGCTGTGCAGCACGAAGGCGGGTTCATCGGAAATGCGCTTGGCGGCAGCCACGGAAGCCCGGGGTTATTCGTATCCAAAAGAGCGCACCCGCGCTTCATCGTCGGCCCAACCCGAGCGCACCTTGACCCACAGCTCCAGGAACACCTTGGCGTCCATGAGCTTTTCCAGCTCCTGGCGGGCTTCGGTGCCGATGCGCTTCAGGCGCTCGCCCTTGTCGCCGATGACCATCATCTTGTGGTTGTCGCGCTCGACCACGATGGTGGCGGCGATCTTCACCAGGCGCTTGTGCGCCTTGCTGGCTTCTTCTTCAAACTTGTCGATGACCACGGTGGAGGTGTAGGGCAGCTCGTCGCCCGTGAAGCGGAACAGCTTCTCGCGCACGGTCTCGGAGGCCAGGAACTTTTCGCTGCGGTCGGTCAGCTCGTCTTCGGCATACCACCAGGCCTGCTCGGGCAGGTATTTGGCACAGATGCCAAACATCCGGTCGATGTCGCCCTTGTTCTTGGCCGACATGGGAACGAACTCGGCAAACGGGTGGCGCTCCTGCATGCTCTTGAGCCAGGGTGCCAGCTCGGCACGGCGGTGCACCATGTCGAGCTTGTTGGCCACCAGCAGCGTGGGGATGCCGGGCTTGAACAGGCTCAAGACCTTGGCGTCGGCCAGCGTGAAGTGGCCGGCTTCGACCACGAACAGGATCAGGTCCACATCGCCGATCGCACCCATCACGGTCTTGTTCAGCGACTTGTTGAGCGCCGTGGCGTGGCGCGTCTGGAACCCGGGCGTATCGACAAAGATGAACTGCGTCTGCTCGCGCGTGCGGATGCCGGTGATGCGGTGGCGCGTGGTCTGTGCCTTGCGCGAGGTGATGCTGATCTTCTGGCCCACCAGGGCATTGAGCAGCGTGGACTTGCCCACGTTGGGCTTGCCCACGATGGCAATCACGCCGCAGCGCTGGCCCGGCACGGCGGCCGGCGCACCGGCGGCGGCCAGCATGGCTTCAAGGTCATTTTGCACGGGAGCGCCTTCAATGCCTGCGTCACCAGCTACATCTTTGGTAGCATCATTCATACATTCTTCGCTTTCAGTGTGGCCAGCATGGCGGCGGCGGCGGCCTGTTCGCCGGCACGGCGCGAACCGCCGATGCCACGTTCGGCCAGACCCAGCTCGGCGATTTCGCACTCCACGTCAAAGGTCTGGCGGTGCGCCGCCCCTACCGTGGCCACCACGCTGTATTGCGGCAGCTTCATTTTGCGGCCCTGGAGCCACTCCTGCAACGCGGTTTTGGGGTCCTTGGCGGCGGCCTGCATCTGCGGGTTGATCTCCACCCCCTGGTACAGGCGGTGCACCAGTGCTTCGGCGCTGGCGTAACCGGCATCAAGGTACACGGCGCCAATCAGTGCCTCGAGGGCGTCCGCCAGGATGGACGGCCGTTGCTGGCCCCCGGATTTGGACTCGCCCTCCCCCAGGCGCAGCACGTCGGAGACCTGCAGGCGCAGTGCCAACTGGTGCAGGGTGTCCTGCTTGACAAGGTTGGCGCGCACGCGCGACAGATCGCCCTCGGGCAGATCGCTCAGACGCTGGTACAGCAGGCTGGCCACGGCCAGATTGAGCACCGAGTCCCCGAGAAACTCCAGGCGCTCGTTGTGGTCCGCCGAAAAACTGCGGTGCGTGACGGCGCGCTGCAGCAGCGAGGCGTTGGAGAACTGGTGCTGCAGACGACTCTGCAGCGCAAGAAGTGCCGGCTGCACCTAGTTGGTCTGCCCGTCAAAGCGATACACCAGGTAGGCTGGGCCTGCCAGGGGTATCTCGCGCGCATATTTGAAGGACACCACGACTTTCTCACCCCGCTTGGTGATTTCGAGGTCCGAACCCTTGAGCGAATTGATGTCATCAATCGCTGCGGCGCGGTCGAAGGCGGCACGAATCGCAGGTACGGTGGTTTCGGTCTTGGCCTTCTCGATGGCTTTTTTGGCGGCGATATATTCCAGAAAGATCGGAATGGACTGCCCGCCAATGGCAAAGGCAGCCACGGCAAACAGACCGACAAAGATCAGCCCGAAAAACGACAGACCGCGCTGGCGCGACCGGCTGGCTGTGCGATGCATGCTCATGCTTTTACTCCCTCGTTGTTCTGTGTCAGGTGTCTTCAATGGAACGAACCAATCCGCTTGAGGTTGCCAAAATTCATCCAGACAAAGAATGCCTTGCCGACGATATTGGCCTCTGGCACAAAACCCCAATAGCGTGAATCCAGCGAATTATCGCGGTTGTCACCCATCATGAAATAGTGCCCCTGCGGCACCTTGCACACGACCCCTTCCACGCTGTAGCGGCAGTTCTCGCGGTAGGTGAAATTGCTGGCACCCTGCACAAAGGCGGGGACGTCGGGGTTGTTCAGCAGCCGGTGCGGCTGGCCACCCAGCTGCTCTTCGTACTGCTTGAAGTAGCGCATGGCGTCCTCATCCAAGAAATCGGGCATGGCCGTGGTTTCCACCGGCTTGCCATTCACGGTCAGGCGCTTGTTGAGGTAGGCCACCTCGTCGCCGGGCACACCCACCACGCGCTTGATGTAATCCAGGCTGGGCTGTGGCGGATAGCGAAACACCATCACATCACCACGCGCTGGTGGCGTGCCTTCGGTCACTTTGGTGTGGATCACGGGCAGCCGGATGCCGTAGGTGAACTTGTTGACCAGGATGAGGTCGCCCACGAGCAGTGTCGGAATCATGGAGCCGGACGGAATCTTGAAGGGCTCGAACAGAAACGAGCGCAGCAGGAACACCGCGGCGATTACGGGGAACAGGCCCGCCGTCCAGTCCAGCCACCAGGGCTGCATCAGGATGCGGCCCTTGGCCTCCTGCACGTCCATGTCCACCTTCTGGATGCCCATGCGGTCGAGTTCCGCACGGCGCTGCACGGCCGCATCCTCGACGGCCTGGGCCGCGCGGCGCCGGCGCGGCAGGAAAACCAGACGCTCCGCCAGCCAGTAGGCCCCGGTGACCACGGTGGCCAGGAACAGCAGCAAGGCAAAGTTGCCCTCGATCGCCCCCATGTACCAGGCACCGATATAGCCCACGAACGCGGCAAGCACCATCGAAGTCAGAATTTGCATGAACTGCATCAATCTTCCACCTGCAAAATGGCGAGGAATGCCTCCTGGGGCACCTCGACCGAGCCAATCTGTTTCATGCGCTTCTTGCCCGCCTTCTGCTTTTCCAGCAGCTTGCGTTTGCGGCTGACGTCGCCGCCGTAGCATTTTGCCAGCACGTTCTTGCGCAAGGCCTTGATGGTTTCGCGCGCAATGATATTGGCGCCGATGGCCGCCTGGATGGCCACGTCGTACATCTGGCGGCTGATGATTTCGCGCATCTTGGCCACCACGGCGCGGCCACGGTACTGCGACTGCGAGCGGTGCACGATGATGGACAGCGCGTCCACCTTGTCGCCGTTGAGCAGGATATCGACCTTCACCACATCCGACGCACGGTATTCCTTGAACTCGTAGTCCATCGAGGCATAGCCGCGCGACACCGATTTGAGCTTGTCGAAGAAGTCGAGCACGATCTCACCGAGCGGCATCTCGTAGGTCAGCATGACCTGGCGCCCGTGGTAGGCCATGTTCATCTGCACGCCGCGCTTCTGGTTGGCCAGCGTCATCACCGGGCCCACGTAGTCCTGGGGCATGTACAGGTGCACGGTGACGATGGGCTCGCGAATTTCTTCCAGGCGCCCCTGGTCGGGCATCTTGGACGGGTTCTCGACCATGATGACTTCGCCGTCGGCCCGCACCACCTGGTAGACCACGCTGGGCGCAGTGGTGATGAGGTCCTGGTCGAACTCGCGCTCGAGGCGTTCCTGGACGATCTCCATGTGCAGGAGGCCCAGGAAGCCGCAGCGGAAACCAAAGCCCAGCGCCTGGCTGACTTCGGGCTCGTAATGCAGCGACGCGTCATTGAGCTTGAGCTTTTCGAGTGCATCGCGCAGCGAGTCGTACTCGCTGGCCTCGGTGGGATACAGCCCGGCAAACACCTGGGGCTGGATTTCCTTGAAGCCAGGCAGCGCCTCGGCCGCAGGACCTGCATTGTTGGGCAATTTCTTTTCGAGCGTGATCGTGTCGCCCACCTTGGCCGCCTGCAGCTCCTTGATGCCGGCGATGATGTAGCCCACCTGGCCGGCATCGAGCGAGTTGCGCGGCTCGTTGGCGGGCGTGAACACACCGAGGTTGTCGGCGTTGTAGACCGCGCCACTGGCCATCATCTTGATGCGCTCACCCTTGAGCAGGCGGCCATCGACCACGCGCACCAGCATCACCACACCCACATAGCTGTCGAACCAGCTGTCGATGATCATCGCGCGCAGGGGACCCGTGGCGTTGCCCTTGGGTGCGGGCACCTTGGCAACGATGGCCTCGAGGATCTCGTCAATACCCATGCCGGTCTTGGCAGAACACGGGATGGCATCGGTGGCGTCGATACCGATCACATCCTCGATCTCGGCCTTGGCATTGTCGGGATCGGCATTGGGCAGATCCATCTTGTTGAGCACCGGCACCACCTCCACACCGAGGTCGAGCGCCGTGTAGCAATTGGCCACGGTCTGTGCCTCCACGCCTTGCGAGGCATCGACCACCAGCAAGGCGCCTTCGCACGCAGACAGTGAACGGCTCACTTCATAAGAGAAGTCCACATGCCCCGGCGTGTCGATCAGATTGAGGTTGTAGACCTGCCCGTCTTGCGCCTTGTAGTGCAAGGCAGCGGTCTGCGCCTTGATGGTGATCCCGCGCTCTTTCTCGATGTCCATCGAGTCAAGTACCTGCGCCTCCATGTCGCGATCGGCAAGCCCGCCGCACCGCTGGATCAGGCGGTCGGCCAACGTCGATTTGCCATGGTCGATGTGGGCAATGATGGAAAAATTTCGGATGTGTTTCATCAACGGGAAACGTCAAGTAATTGAATCGAAACGGTGCGGACAAGAAAAAAGGGCGCGTCGAGTGGCGACGCGCCCTGAACCAACAATCATTGGCAACTGCGAAGGTTGGGGTCTTATTGTAGGCAAAAAGCCCATTTCAATCCCCCTCCAACCCTACAAGTGGCGCGCGTTGCCGCAGTGCAACAAGCATTTTACACACAGCTTATTCACAGCCAGCATCCGAACAACATGGGACAACTTGTGGGCTAGCTGTGGACCAATGGTGCATAAGTCATATCTCATTCCACCATATGAACCCAGTGTCGGCCGATATGTCGATATGCATTGAACAAAGGCCTGCATTCTATCCAATGTGATCGTTGGACGGGTCCTGGAGTTAGCGCGAGCCAATCTCCACTTTGACGAAGATTGGAGAAACTGCGCGCGCTCGGCGACCATCCGGACAAGGAAATCCCGGACAAATACCCGGGATTTCTCTGCCAGCGCAGTCCGTGCAAGCTCAACGCGGAATCATCTGGATGGACGGATCAGGGCGTATTGGGCCCATTCTCCGCGCCGGTACAGCACATTGATGGGCTTGCTCTTGTCCACCTTGGCGAGGGCCGCCTCGAAATCCTTGACCCCGCTGATTTCGGTGTTGGCGATGGAAAGGATGATGTCGCCTTCGCGCAGACCGGCACGGGCAGCGGCATCGGTGGCAGCATTCACCACCACGCCACCGCGGATCTTCAGTTCTTTCTTTTGCGCGTCGGTCAGCGTGCTCACTGACAATCCCACCAGCTGCGCAGCCGCCGAGGCCTTGGGCTTTTCTTCGCGCTCGGCGGTCTTGCCGGCCGGCTTGTCGCTCTCGATCTCCGCGATGGTGATGCCCAGGTCCTTGGCGCTGCCACGGCGAAACACCGTGACCGTGCTTTTCGTTCCAGGCTTGGTATTGCCCACCATGCGTGGAAGATCCGCGAGCTTGTCGATCGGCTTGCCGTCAAACCGGGTAATGATGTCGCCGGCCTCGATGCCCGCCTTGTCGGCCGGAGAGCCCGCCTCCACGCCCGTCACCAGGGCTCCCGATGCCTTGCCAAGGCCGATGGATTCAGCCACATCCTTGGTGACCTGCCCCACCTGGACGCCAATGCGCCCGCGCGTGACCCGGCCCGTGGCACGCAACTGATCGCTCACGCGGATGGCCTCGTCCATGGGAATGGCAAACGAGATGCCCATGAAACCACCCGACCGCGAATAGATCTGGCTGTTGATCCCCACCACCTCGCCGCGCATGTTGATCAGCGGCCCGCCCGAGTTGCCAGGGTTGATAGCCACGTCGGTCTGGATGAATGGCAGGTAATCCCCCGTGTCCCGCTGCTTGGCGCTCACGATGCCGGCAGTGACCGTGCTCTCCAGGCCAAACGGCGAACCGATCGCCATCACCCATTCGCCCACCTTCAGGCGGCTGACATCCCCCACCTTCACGGCAGGAAGCCCGGTGGCTTCGATCTTGACCACGGCCACATCGGTGCGCTTGTCAGCCCCCACGATCTTGGCCTTGAACTCCCGCTTGTCGGTCAGGGTGACGATGACCTCATCAGCACCGTCCACCACATGCGCATTGGTCATCACATAACCGTCGGCAGTGAGAATGAATCCCGACCCCACGCCCCGAGGCTGCTCCTCTTCGGGCTGAGGGCGCTGGGGACGCTGCTGCCGTGGCATGTTGGGAATGGGCACGCCAAACCGCTTGAAGAACTCCAGCATGTCCTCGTCCATGCCGTTCGTGTTGGCGCGGGCCGACACCTTCTCGGAAGTCCGGATGTTCACCACCGAAGGCCCCACCTGCTCCACCAGCTCGGTGAAGTCCGGCAAGCCGCGCGACACAGCAGCTTGCGCATGGGCTGCACCATGGGGCACAGCCACCAGACTTGCCGCCCCCATCAGCACGCCTGCCAGTGCATAGGAGTGCAGTCTTTTCCAATCGATCCTGAGCATCATCGACCTTTCTTCAATTATGGCAATCGTTACGAACAGAGGTTGTATGACGGTGGAGGCAGCCGGAGTGACTTGGTTCCCAGCACCGCACGCTCCGCAGGTCCGGTTCCGGTGCTGTCAGCGCGATGCCCCTGGTTTCGGGCAATGGCGGGAACGGGCCGGACGCACCACGAATGTCCTGGTGGACAATTTTTGACAGGGACAGGAAGGTGCGCTCCACCGCATTGCGACGCCTCCCCTGGCGAACAGAATCACGCCGCCAGGGTATCAGCGGGCAGGCGCCTCAAAAGTGGCATTGCGAAGGAACCCTGCAGGCATCTGCAATGCAGAGGTGTTTCCAAATTGCCGGTGTGCGGCCAGCAGTTCATCCAGCCGCGGATCGCGAATCATGACCTGTTGCCCATCGTTTCCCGCGACGGAAACCACGGGTGCCGCCGGCTGGACTGGCGCTGGGGCTGCGGCCAGCTGTGCGCCAGAAGACGGCGTCCCTTGCAGCCCTGCCAAAGAACTCCAGCCAATGGCCACCACAGCAGCCAACGAGGCGAATCCAGCCGCCATCTTCCAGCGGAACACCGATGCATTGGCGGCAACCGCCGTTTCTGCGCGCACGACCTGCTCCACCGCAGGTGCGGCTTCGGGCAGGCGCCCGGGGATGGGCTCTTGCGCCAACTGCTCTCGCACGCGCATCACCATCGAATGATTGCCTTGCTGGTGCAGCGCCAGCTCTGGAGAACGCAGGACATCCCCCACCAGATGGTAGAGCTGCCAGGTAGCCTGGCCCTCGGCCTGCGCAGCGAACTCCAAGGCCTGCGCCAACGCATCGCCCTGCAATTGCCCATCGGCCAACGCCGACAACTGTTCGCGATTCATACCATCTGTGGTCATAGCATCACCTGCCCATCTCGTCCTTAACCCAAGCACCCGCGCTTGCACGCGAACCCCAAAGAAACTGCATCACCAGCGCTTGCCCGACTGGTTCTCCAGCAACGGGCGCACACGCGCAGAAATCGCCTCGCGCGCCCGAAAAATCCGTGACCGCACTGTTCCTATGGGGCATTCCATCGCTGCGGCGATCTCTTCGTACGTCAAGCCTTCTATCTCACGCAAGGTCACGGCTTGCCGCAGGTCCTCCGGCAAAGCCTCCATGGCCGCGTTCACCGCCGCCGCAATTTCCTGGGCCGCAAGAATGGTTTCGGGCGTTTCTTCGGAAGTTAGTTCGTGTCCCAGGCGGGAAGTTTCATCTTCTTCGTCACTGCCCCGCAGGGCGTTTTCCGAGATGACAGGATTGCGCTTCATGTCCATCAACGCCTTTTTGGCGGTGTTCACGGCAATCCGGTACAGCCAGGTATAGAACTGCGCGTCGCCCCGAAACTGGTGCAGTGCCCGGTAGGCACGGATGAAGGTTTCCTGGGCGATATCGGGGACGAGGTCGGTATCCCGCACCATGCGGCCAATCAGGCGTTCAATGCGCCGCTGGTACTTGATGACCAGCAATTCGTAGGCACGCTGGTCACCCGCAACCGTACGTTCCACCAGTTGGAGGTCGCTGTCGGCGGGGGCGGTGGGGAGTGTTACGGTCATTGTCACTTTGAATTTACGCGTCCGTGCGGCGCGCTGCGGCAGGTTCACCAGCCCCTGGGGCATCCGGCCTGGGGCGCGAATATACCGCACGCCGCAGGTCGCCCCATCGGTCGGGAGCACTCTGGCGTTCGAGCCACAGCCAGGTGCTGCGTCCATCGGGGACATCCAGGCAAACCCAGAGTTGATTCTGGAGATCCAGCCGCACCCAGAGGGCGCCCTCCAGTGAATGTGCCGGCCTGCCCCGCTGGTCGATCTCCAGGCGCCATTGCAAACCGTCCCACTGCAGCAGCCCGCGAACGCGGTGCCGCCAGAAATGCCATACCGCACCAGCAGCGTACAACCAGAAAAAAATGGCCACGGACAGCCGCACCACCGAGTGACCAGCCCCCTGCAGGAGCCAGTGCAACAAAGCGGCAGCCCCCGACCCCAGCAGGGCCAGCAATCCCCAAAGCAACACCAGCCCCCGTCCAACGGGATATTGAACCGGTGGTGCAGAGAAGTGGGACGAGGCGCTGCGCATGGTCAGCGCCACTCGACGAGATACGGGCAAGCAAACCAGCCCTGCAGACGGGCCGCGGCATGGCAGACCGCCACGTTCAAGGCTGTCACCAACAAGGCCTGGCGACAGCAAGCGGCATCAAAAGCGCTTGAAGACCAGCGTGCCGTTGGTTCCGCCAAAGCCAAAGTTGTTCTTGACGGCCACGTCCATCCGCATGTCACGCGCCGTGTTCGCGCAAAAATCCAGGTCGCATTCAGGATCCTGGTTGAAGAGGTTGATCGTCGGCGGCACCTTCTGGTGGTGCAACGCCAGCACGGTGAACACACTTTCAATCCCGCCCGCACCACCGAGCAGGTGCCCCGTCATGGACTTGGTGGAGCTGACCACGGTCTTGTAGGCATGTGCACCCAAGGCCGCCTTGATGGCGTTGGTCTCGTTGAGATCGCCCAGCGGTGTGGACGTGCCATGCGCGTTGAGATAGTCGACCTGATCAGGGTTGACACCCGCATTGTGCATGGCGCTCAGCATGGCGCGGCGTGGACCGTCCATGTTGGGAGCGGTCATGTGACCGGCATCGGCGCTCATGCCAAAGCCGCTCAGTTCGGCATAGATTTTGGCTCCGCGTGCCTTGGCATGCTCGTACTCTTCGAGCACCATGACACCGGCGCCCTCGCCCAACACAAAACCGTCACGGTCTTTATCCCAGGGACGCGAAGCCGTCTGGGGATCGTCATTGCGCGTGGACAGTGCGCGCATGGCGGCAAAGCCACCTACACCCAACGGGGACACCGTGGACTCAGTGCCCCCTGCGATGGCCACGTCGGCATCGCCGTATTCGATCATGCGACCCGCCTGGCCAATGCAGTGCAGGCCCGTCGTGCAGGCGGTCACCACCGACAGGTTGGGCCCCTTGAAGCCAAACCGCATGGAAACATGCCCTGCCACCATGTTGATGATGGAAGCGGGCACAAAAAATGGGGTGATGCGCCGAGGTCCCCGGCTGGCCAGCTCAGCATGGGTGTTCTCGATCAGCGGCAGACCGCCGATACCCGAGCCAATCACGCAGGCGATGCGCGTGGCCAGGTCGTCGTGCAGCGCCTCCCCTGTGGGCAAGCCTGCGTCCTGCACCGCCTGGGCCGCCGCAGCGATGCCGAAATGGATGAAAGCGTCCATCGCGCGCGCATCCTTGGCGCTGATGTACGACTCCAGATCAAATCCCTTGACCTCGCCTGCAATCTTGCAGGCAAAGTTCGACGTATCGAACTTGGTGATGAGATCAATGCCGGACTTGCCGGCCAGGACGTTGGCCCAGGAATCCGCCACCGTGTTACCCACGGGACTGACACACCCCAGGCCGGTCACGACAACGCGACGACGGCTCATGCGTAAAACCTCTGCTGATCGCTCAAGTCAGGCGCTGAAAGCCCGCTCAGGCCTTCTGGTGGGTGTTGGCGTAGTCGATGGCGTTTTGCACCGTCGTGATCTTCTCTGCATCTTCGTCAGGGATCTCGATGCCGAATTCGTCTTCGAGCGCCATCACGAGTTCGACGGTATCCAGGGAGTCAGCGCCGAGGTCGGCCACAAAGGCTTTCTCGTTGGTGACCTGGGACTCTTCAACGCCGAGTTGTTCAGCAATGATTTTTTTGACGCGTGCTTCGATATCGCTCATGGTTTCCCTCTGGGGGTTGTGAATAGATCCGCGATTCTAGCCGCTTGAGGAAAGCCCCCAAGCCGACCCGTCGCACGGATGAACCGACGTTAACTCTCAATAATTACATGTACATGCCGCCATTGACGTGCAATTCCTGCCCCGTCACATAGCCCGCCTCGCGCGATGCCAGGTAGGCGACCGCATGGGCGATGTCGGCAGGCTTGCCCATGCAGCCCAACGGAATCTGTGCGTTGAGGGCTTTTTGCTGCTCTTCGGGCAGGCTGGCCGTCATGTCGGTTTCGATGAAACCCGGCGCCACGCAATTGACCGTGATGCTGCGGCTCCCCAGTTCGCGGGCCAGTGCGCGCGTCATGCCGGCCACACCGGCCTTAGCGGCCGCATAGTTGGCTTGGCCCGGGTTGCCCGATGCGCCCACCACGCTCGTGATGCTGATGATGCGCCCGAAGCGCTGCTTCATCATGGGACGAATGGCGGCACGGCTCGCGCGGAAGACCGCCTTGAGATTGGTGTCCAGCACGGCATCCCAGTCGTCATCCTTCATGCGCATGGCCAGGGTGTCGCGCGTGATGCCGGCATTGTTCACCAACACATGCAGGCCGCCCTGCTGCTTGACGATGGAGTCCATCAGCGCCTCGATGGCCGCGCCATCGTTGACGTTCAGATTGGCGCCCCGGCAGCCCGGGTAGGCCGACAGAGCCTGGCTGATGCGCCCGGCGCCTTCATCGGTGGTGGCGGTGCCCACCACCTGGTAGCCGCGCGCGGCAAGCTCCAGCGCAATCGCCGCGCCAATGCCGCGCGATGCGCCGGTCACCAGCGCCACTTGCGTTTCAGATGCAGATTGCGTCATGCCAACAACTCCCGGGTTTCGGCCAATGTAGCCGGATCAAACAGTGCCGCGCCGACCAGCTCGGGGTCGATGCGCTTGGCCAGGCCCGCCAGCACCTTGCCGGGGCCGCATTCGATGAGGTGGGTGATGCCGCGCGCCTTGAGCGCCTGCACGCACTCGACCCAGCGCACCGGGCCGAAGGCCTGGCGGTACAGCGCATCCCGGATGGCATCCGCGTCTTGCTGCACGGCCACGTCCACATTGTTGAGCACCGGAATCTGCGGCGCTCCCAGCACCACATCGGCCAGCGCCATGCGCAGCTTCTCTGCAGCAGGCTTCATCAGGCTGGAATGGAACGGCGCCGACACGGGCAGTGGCAACGCACGCTTGGCACCCGCTGCCTTGAGCAGCTCGCAGGCCTTCTCGACACCGACCTTGGTACCGGCGATCACGGTCTGGACCGGATCGTTGAAATTCACGGCTTCGACCACTTCTGACGATCCCGCACCAAAGGATGCCGCCGCCTCGGAGCAACCAGCGATGACACGGGCGGCCTCCATACCCAGAATGGCCGCCATGGCCCCCGTTCCCACCGGCACGGCCTCCTGCATGGCAGCAGCGCGCAGACGCACCAGCGGTGCCGCCTGCGCCAGTGTCAGCACACCCGCAGCCACCAGCGCCGAATACTCACCCAGCGAATGCCCGGCCACGGCCAGCGGCATGGCTCCGCCCTCGGCGCGCCAGACGCGCCACGCGGCCACCCCGGCCACCAGCATGACCGGCTGCGTGTTGGTCGTCAGGGCCAGCGCCTCCTTGGGGCCTTCATGAATCAGCCGGCCCAGGTCTTCACCCAGGGCATCGGAGGCTTCTTGAAGCGTCTGGGCCACCACCGGGTGATCGCCCCAGGCGTCCAGCATGCCCACGGACTGCGAGCCCTGCCCCGGAAAGACAAATGCAAAAGATTTCATACCACCAGATATTTATAGGACATATGCCTCATGCGCTTACCCATAAAGCGCAAACAGCTAGAACTTCAGGAGCACAGCACCCCAGGTGAAGCCCCCTCCCACGCCTTCGAGCAACAGGGTTTCACCCTTCTGGACCTGACCCGTGCGCACCGCATGGTCCAGCGCCAGCGGAATGGAGGCCGCAGACGTGTTGCCATGCTGGTCCACCGTCACCACCACCTTGTCCATGGACAGCTTCAGTTTTCGGGCCGTGCTCTGCATGATGCGGATATTGGCTTGGTGCGGAATCAGCCAGTCGATGTCGGCATCGGTCAGGTTCGCCTTGGCCAAGGTGGCGCGGGCGGCCTTGTCCAGCACACCCACCGCCAGCTTGAACACGGCCTGGCCGTCCATCTTCAGCAGCGGATGGCCCAGCACCTCGCCGCCCGAGACGCCGCCCGGCACACACAGGATATCGACATACCGGCCATCGGCATGGAGTTCGCTCGCCAGGATGCCGGGCGTATCCGACGCCTCCAGCACCACCGCGCCCGCGCCATCGCCAAACAGCACACAGGTGGTCCTGTCCTTGAAATCCAGAATGCGACTGAAGACCTCGGCGCCCACCACCAGCGCACGCCTGGCGGCTCCGCTCTGGATCATGGCATCGGCCACCGTGAGGGCATAGACAAAGCCGCTGCACACGGCCTGCACGTCAAACGCAGGGCAACCGTTGGCACCCAGCTTGTTTTGCAATATGCAGGCCGTCGAGGGGAACACCATGTCCGGCGTGGAGGTGGCGACGATGATCAGGTCGATGTCCTGCGCCTGGCAGCCGGCAGCCTCCAGCGCCTTGCGCGCAGCCTCCAGCGCCAGATCACTGCTGGTCACATCAGGGGCTGCGAAGTGGCGCGCCCGGATTCCGGTGCGCTCCACGATCCATTCGTCAGAGGTCTGGATACCGCTCTGTGCCAGTTCGGCCACCAGATCGGCGTTGGTCACGCGGCGCGGCGGCAGGTAGCTGCCGGTGCCGGTAATGCGGGAATAGCGTCTCATCAATGTGTTGTCGCCGCGGCACCGGGCATTGACTGGGCATTGGCGGGCGCCAGCAGGGGCGCCGCATGCGCAATCCGGGTCCGGACACGATCGAGCAGGTTGTTGCGGGCTGCATCATACGCCCGGTTCAACGCCTGCTCGAAGGCCATGGCATCCGCCGACCCGTGGCTCTTGAATACCAGCCCCCGCAGGCCCAACAGTGCCGCACCGTTGTAGCGACGGTAGTCCATGCGATTCATCAACGCTTTCAGCACGGGATAGGCGACGATGGCAGCAGCTTTTGTCAGGATATTGCGCGAAAACTCCTGCTTGAGCCCACCTACCACCATGGTCGCCACACCTTCGCTGGCCTTCAGTGCCACGTTGCCCACAAAACCGTCACACACCACGATGTCCACGGTTCCCTTGAAGATGTCGTTGCCCTCGACATTGCCATAAAAATTCAGATCACCTGAATTGGCAGCAGATCGAAGAAGTTCACCTGCCTTTTTGATGACTTCACTGCCCTTGATGATCTCTTCACCAATATTGAGCAGGCCCACGGTCGGCTCGTCGGCGTCTTTCAGCACCGAAACCAGGGCAGAACCCATGACAGCAAACTGCAGCAGATGCTCGGCCGAGCAGTCCACATTGGCCCCCAGGTCGAGCACCGTGGTGGCGCCGCCCTGGGCATTGGGCATCTGGGTGGCGATGGCCGGACGGTCTATGCCATCGAGCGTCTTGAGGATGTAGCGGGCAATGGCCATCAAGGCCCCCGTATTGCCGGCGGAAACCGCAGCAGCCGCCGTGCCATCCTTTACCTGCTGGATGGCAACGCGCATGGACGAATCCTTCTTGCGGCGCAGGGCAATCTCCACCGGGTCGTCCATGGCGACCACTTCGGAGGCCGGCACCAGGGTGGCCCGCTCATGCGAGAACGGCTGCAGGCTGTCCTTCAGACCGACCAGCAGCAGATGGGCATCAGGATGATGTTGGAGGAACTGACGGCACGCCGCAAGCGTGACGCGGGGGCCATGGTCGCCCCCCATGCAGTCAACAGCCAGTGTGATCATGGGCGACTTGTCCGGCCAGCAAGGCTGGTCGAAAGATAAATGCAACGGTCAAAACAAAGGCCCGTGCTACAGCAAAAGTAGCAACGGGCCTTGCGGGGAAGGCTAGCGTCAGGCTTCAGACTTGTTCTTCAGCACCTGGCGACCACGGTAGAAACCGTTGGGGCTGATGTGGTGGCGCAGATGCGTTTCACCGGTGGTCGGCTCCACGGCAATGCCCGGCACGTTCAGGGCATTGTGCGAGCGGTGCATGCCGCGCTTGGAAGGGGACTTTTTGTTCTGCTGAACGGCCATGATGGCTCCTGGTCTTGAATAGGGTTGGTAAAAACGCGATCAGCCCATTAAAGACACGAGGGGATTCGCGTGAAGCCCTCGATTATATCCCAAACGCCAATTATTGTCCCTTTTCTTCTTTGCGCAGACTCGCCAGCGCAGCAAAGGGATTGGGTTTTTCGGCGCTGGCGGCCTCGAAATCGTCGTCACTGGAGGCCAGCGGCACAGCCGTGGGGCATTCGTCGTGCCGAGGCACCACGGGCAGCGCCATCAGCAGTTCATCCTCGATGAGCTCGCGCAGGTCGAACTCGCGGCTCAGTGCCAGCAGATCCTCCTCGCTCTCGTCGTCCAGCGCCTCGGCCGTGGCCTCATCGGCCACGAAGCGAAATGAGCGCTCCACAGCCAAGGGCACATCCACCGGCGTCAGGCACCGCTGGCACTCCATGGGAAAGGTCGCCTGCACCTGCACATGCAGCCACACCTGCACGATTCCACCCAGTGCGGTGCGCAACTCGCCAGTGGCCGTCCAGTCCACGCGCAGATCAGGGTGCAGGCTCTTGGCCTCCTGGGACAGCCGCTCGTATTTCAGCAGCGAATCGTGCCCGGACAGCTGCCCGCCCGCCTGCGCGAAAGCCTTGACATCGAGCCGGTCGGGGGAGAATTCCTTGGTCATGGCGGCAGTGTAAGAGAATCGGCCGATGCATCCATCCCACACCCCGCAACGCCCACTGGTATTGGGCTCGACATCGCGTTACCGCCATGGGCTGCTGTCACGGCTGAACCTGCCTTTCACGGTGACAGCCCCAGAGGTGGACGAGACCCCGCTGGCTGGAGAAACACCCCGCACCCTGGCCTTGCGCCTGGCGCTGGCCAAGGCCCGTGCCGTGGCCCGTCAGCACCCGCAGGCGGTGGTGATCGGCTCCGACCAGGTCGCCGACCTGGGCGGCTACCCGCTGGGCAAGCCGGGCACGCACGAGCGCGCGGTGGCCCAGCTGCGCCAGATGCGCGGCCAGACCGTGATCTTTCAGACGGCCGTGGCCGTGGTCTGCACCGCCACCGGGTTCGAGCAGGTGGACCTGGCGCCGGTCGAGGTGCGCTTTCGCCACTTGTCGGACGATGAAATCGAGCGCTACCTGCGCGCCGAAGAGCCCTACGACTGCGCGGGCAGCGCCAAAAGCGAAGGCCTGGGCATTGCGCTGCTCGACGCCATCGTGAGCGACGACCCCACCGCCCTGGTCGGACTGCCGCTGATCCGCACCTGCCGCATGCTGCGCGCCGCGGGCCTGGTGCTGCCATGAGCACACACACCACCCCCCCGGCGGAAGCGCCAGGTTACACGGCCACCCACGGCACGCTGTACCTGGTGCCGGCGCCGCTCGACTTCGGTTGCGACACCCAGGCGCCCCTGCAGAACGCCCTGCCCGACGGCACCCTGAAAACGGCCGCCCGCCTGACGCACTGGATCTGCGAAAACGCCAAGAGCACGCGCGCCTACCTCAAGCGCATCGAGCCCCTGCACCCGCTGGCCGCCTCGCTGCAACAGCAAACCATCACCGAGCTGCCGCGCGAAGTCCACAAGAAAGGCGACCACGGCGGCAAGGGCTCGGCCCCCTTCGACGCCCGGCCGTTGCTGGCCGCCGCCCTGGTGGGGCATGACATGGGCCTGATCAGCGAAGCGGGCATGCCCGCCGTGGCGGACCCGGGCTCGTCCGTGGTGCGCGCGGCACACGACCTGGGCATTCCGGTGGTACCGCTGGTGGGCCCTGTCTCGCTGCTGCTGGCGCTGGCCGCCAGCGGCCTGAACGGCCAGAATTTCGCCTTTACCGGCTACCTGCCGCAAGACGCGCAGGAGCGCACCCAGCGCATCCGCGAGCTGGAATCGCTGGCACTCAAGACGGGGCAGACGCAGCTCTTCATCGAAACACCTTACCGCAACGCGGCGCTGTGGCAGGCCCTGGTGCAGACGCTGCAGCCGCACACCAGGCTGGCACTGGCGGGGGGGCTGACACTGCCCCAGGTGCAGATCCGCAGCCAGCTGGTGCGCCAGTGGCGCCAGCAAGCCATCCCCATCGACAACCGCACGCCGGTGGTATTTGCCTTCGGCCGTTAGAGCCTGTTGACGATCTCGCAGGGGATCGTCAACAGGCTCTTCGCCATTGCGGCCCGGAAATACGATTTATTCGATAGCTATCAGTGCTTACCAAATAAACGCTAGAAGCATTTTTCTATCAAATTTTCGGCCCTGCACCGCCCCCCGGGCAAAACCCGGGGCCGCGGCGTTCAACGCAATTGCGGAGCGGTGCTGCTTGCCAGGGCCTTGGCCGCACCCACGCCCATTGCCGCGCCAAAGCGTTTGGCCAGGCGCTCGGCCACGTTTTCGCGGCGGGTGTAGTCGATGACGTCTTCGGCCTTGACCACTTCGCGCGCCACAAAGTCGAGGCTGCCCAGCTTGTCGGCTAGGCCCATCTCGATGGCCTGCTGGCCCGTCCAGAACAGGCCGCTGAAGGTTTCGGGCGTGGGCTTGAGGCGGTCACCGCGCCCCGCCTTCACCACGCCGATGAACTGCCGGTGGATCTGGTCGAGCATGGTCAGGGCGTATTCGCGCTGTTTTTCGGTCTGCGGGCTGAAGGGGTCGAGAAAACCCTTGTTCTCGCCGGCAGTGAGCAGGCGGCGCTCCACGCCCAGCTTCTCCATGGTGCCGGTAAAGCCGAAGCCGTCCATCAGCACGCCAATGCTGCCGACGATGCTGGCCTTGTCCACAAAGATCTCGTCGGCCGCCGCGGCAATGTAGTAGGCGGCCGAGGCGCAGGTCTCTTCCACCACGGCATACACCGGCTTGTTGTGCTTGGCCTTCAGGCGCACGATTTCATCGTTGATCATGCCCGCCTGCACCGGGCTGCCACCGGGGGAGTTGATCAGCAGCACCAGCGCCTGCGAGCCCTCGTCCTCCAGGGCGCTGCGCATGGCGGCCACGACCAGTTCGGCGCTGGCTTCGGCGCCCGAGGCGATTTCGCCCTTGATGTCCACCACCGCCGTGTGGGGCGCCGACTTGCTGGGGCCACTGGTGCTCTGGTACAGGGCCGCCCAGGCCACCAGCAGCGCCACCAGCAGCCAGGTCAGGCGAAAGAAGATCTTCCATCGGCGGGCGCTGCGCTGCTCGTTGAGGGCAGCGAAGGCCAGTTTTTCCAGCGTGGCCCGCTCCCAACCGGGTTCACGCGATGCATCGCTCACTTTTGCTGCCGAATTTGTAGCTGCTTGCGACCACAGATCGGTCGCTTGCGCTGGATTTTGCCCAGAACCTGTGGGCTCGATGCGGGTGGTGTCGGTCATGGGTCAGAAGTCAACGGGTTGCAGGTTGTAGGCAGTATGCCAGTGCACCACCCCGTCCACTTCGGACAGGGCGATCTTCACCAGCCCACCGCGGCAGGGGCCGCCCGCGCAGGCGCCGGTGTCCGGCCGGTAGGCCGCGCCATGGGTGGCGCACAGCAGCCACTGGCCGGTGTCATCAAAAAAACGGTCGGGCTGGTAGTCCATTTCCATGGCCACATGGGTGCAGCGGTTCAGGAAGGCATGGGGCCGCCCCTCGAAGCGGATGGCAAAGGCCCGGCAGGTCTGCCCGGCATACACCACATCAAAGGGCACGGCCAGGTGGCGCTCCTGCAAATCGGCGCTGCTGCACAGCGCAATGGCGACGGAATCAGCGGTGGTCATGGACGGCAGGCAAGCAAGGATCTCGCAACGGCAGGCCCATCAGGCGTTGGTCAGCAGCCAGTCGTGCAGTTCGCGCACCGAGTGGGCCACATGCAAGGGGTTCAGCACCTCAAAGGCTTCGGGCTCGTGGGCGCCGTAGCTCACGCCCACGCTGGCGCATCCAGCCGACAGCGCCATCTGCAGGTCGTGGGTGGTGTCGCCAATCATCAGCAGGCGCTCGGGCGCGACATCCAGCTCGGCCATCAGCTCCTGCAGCATCAGGGGATGGGGCTTGCCAGCGGTTTCGTCGGCGGTGCGGGAACTGTCGAACACGCCCTTGAGCTGCACCGAGTGCAGCGCCTCGTCCAGGCCCCGGCGGCTTTTGCCGGTGGCCACGGCCAGCAGGTGCCCCTGCGCCCGCAGGTCGGCCAGCAGCGGCAGCACGCCGGCAAAAAGGTTCAGGTCGTCCTGGTGCTGCAGGTAGTGGAAACGGTAGCGGTTGCCCAGCTCGGGGTATTTTTCGGGCGGAACATCGGGTGCCGCATGGGCCAGCGCCTGCGTGAGGGCCATCCCGATCACATAGGCGGCAGCCTGGTCGGTGGGCACGGCGCCGCCCACGTCGCGCACCGCCTCCTGGATGCTGCGCACGATGATGGCGGTGGAATCAAACAGGGTGCCGTCCCAGTCAAAAGCGATCAGGTCAAAGCGGCGCGGGCGGGTGGTGGGACGCATGGGGCAATCAGGCGGTGGGGACGAAATCGGCAAGTTCCGGCGGCAACTCGGCGTTCAGCAGCACGCGTTCGCCGGAGGCCGGGTGGGTGAACTGTAACCGCCAGGCATGAAGGAACATGCGCCGCATCCCCAGCTTCTGCAGGCGTTTGTTCAGGTCAAAGTCGCCATATTTGTCATCCCCCACGATGGGATGGCCTTGGGCTGCCAGGTGCACCCGGATCTGGTGGGTGCGACCGGTCTTGATGGTCACCTCCAGCAGGCTCATGGCGGGCAGGCCCTGCGCCGCGCGGGCGGGCAGCGTCTGCCGCACCTTGACCAGCGTGATGGAGCGCATGCCGTCGGGGTCATCGGCCGTGGTCACTCGCACCCGGCGCTCGCCATCGGCCTGCAGGTATTTGTGCAGTGGCTGGTCGATCACCTTCTTGTTGGCCGGCCAGGAACCCGTCACCAGTGCCAGATAGGTCTTGCCAGTTTCACGTTCGCGGAACTGGTCTTGCAAGTGAGTGAGCGCTGACCGCTTCTTGGCCACCAGCAAAATGCCCGAGGTCTCACGGTCGAGCCGGTGCACCAGCTCCAGAAACCGGGCCTGCGGCCGCGCCTGGCGCAGTTGCTCGATCACGCCAAAACTCACGCCGCTGCCGCCATGCACGGCCACGCCGGCGGGCTTGTCCAGGGCGATCAGGTGCTCGTCTTCGAGCAGAATCGGAAATTCGCGCGCCGGCGCGGGCCGCTCAGCCTTCTCGGCCACCTTGTCGGAAATGCGCACCGGCGGCAGGCGCACCACATCGCCCACCTCCACGCGGGTGTCGGCATTGACCCGGCCCTTGTTGATGCGCACTTCCCCACTGCGGATGATGCGATAGACATGGGTTTTCGGCACGCCTTTGAGCTGGCGCAGCAGGAAATTGTCGAGGCGCTGGCCAGCGGAGTCTTCGTCGACCTCCACCAGGCGCGCCGCAGGAGCGGGGGCGCCGGGAGTACGGTCGGATGGTGGTTTGCCCCCTATAATGTGTTTCACCTGCGCGTCAATATGTAAGTGGTTGATTTGTCTGGAGTTTAGTCCACACAGCCCTTGCATCTGCGCAGGCAGGTCGATGCCAGCGGGCGTCGTACGGGTAGATTGCAGGCCAGATGCCTGCAGTGGCCCGTACACCGCACGGCGGGCTGACAGGTTGAAACACTGATACGGAATCCCCCAAGCTGGCAGATTCGCCCCACCAGGGCACCGTCTGCCAGCGGATCGAAGCGAGCATGTGGTTGCTGATGGCATGGATATTGACGCTCTGGCGGTGGTGCTTGCCCCCGCTTTTGGGCGTCATGTCGCCTCTGGCGCTCATTTTGCCTGCGCAAAAAGCTATTACTTCAATAGCAAAACTGCGTCCACTCCCACTCGCCCCCATCCACCCGCCCTTGCCGCCCCCGCTGAGCTAGCGCTCGACGGCCCTGCGGCATCTCCGGCAATTCCCTTCGTTTCAATGCGTCAGTCCAGGCATTCACAGCTCCGGTAGAGCTTGTTATTGGTTTGGAACTGCGGGTGGCAGCCCGCGCAGCCCTGCTGGCTGCGCCGCCGCCCACCGCAAAACACGCAAAGGAATCGCATCATGAAGCGGATGCTCATCAACGCCACGCAGCCCGAAGAACGGCGCCTGGCCATCGTCGACGGACAGAAGCTCCTCGACTACGAGATCGAGATCGAAGGGCGCGAACAGCGCAAGGGCAACATCTACAAGGCCGTTGTCACGCGTGTCGAGCCTTCTCTGGAAGCCTGCTTCGTCGACTACGGCGAAGACCGCCACGGCTTTTTGCCGTTCAAGGAAATCTCGCGCAGCTACTTCGCCCCCGGTGTCTCGCCCAGCCAGGCGCGCATCAATGAAGTGATCAAGGAAGGCCAGGAACTGCTGGTTCAGGTCGAGAAGGAAGAGCGCGGCAACAAGGGCGCGGCCCTGACCACCTTTGTATCACTGGCCGGCCGCTATGTGGTGCTGATGCCCAACAACCCCCGTGGTGGTGGCGTTTCGCGCCGCATCGAGGGCGAGGACCGCGCCGAGCTCAAGGAGGCGATGGACCAGCTCGAATACCCGAACGGGATGAGCATCATTGCCCGCACCGCCGGCATCGGCCGCAGCGCGCCCGAACTGCAGTGGGACCTGAACTACCTGCTCAAGCTCTGGAACGCCATCGACGGCGCTGCCAAGGGCGGCAAGGGTGCCTTCCTGATCTACCAGGAATCGAGCCTCGTCATCCGCGCCATCCGCGACTACTTCAACAACGACATCGGTGACATCCTCATCGATACCGACGACATCTACGAACAGGCACAGCAGTTCATGGCGCACGTCATGCCCGAGCATGCCGCCCGCGTGAAGCGCTACCGCGACGACGCCGCCCTGTTCAGCCGTTTCCAGATCGAGCACCAGATCGAATCGGCCTATGCACGCACCGTGCAACTGCCCAGCGGCGGCGCCATCGTGATCGACCACACCGAAGCACTGGTCAGCGTGGACGTGAACTCGGCCCGCGCCATCAAGGGCGGTGACATCGAGGAAACCGCCACCCGCACCAACCTGGAAGCCGCCGACGAAGTGGCCCGCCAGATGCGCCTGCGCGACCTGGGCGGCCTGATCGTGATCGACTTCATCGACATGGAGGAGAGCAAGAACCGCCGCGAAGTGGAAAACCGCCTGCGCGACGCACTGCGCCAGGACCGCGCCCGCGTGCAGTTCGGCACCATCAGCAAGTTCGGCCTCATGGAGATGAGCCGCCAGCGCCTGAAGCCGGCCCTCTCCGAAGGCTCGTCCATCCCCTGCCCCCGTTGCGGCGGCTCGGGCCACATCCGCGACACCGAATCGTCGGCGCTGCAGATCCTGCGCATCATCCAGGAAGAGTCCATGAAGGACAACACGGCCGCCGTGCACTGCCAGGTGCCGGTGGAGGTGGCCAGCTTCCTGCTCAACGAAAAGCGCACCGAGATCGCCAAGATCGAGCTCAAGCAGCGCGTGGCCGTGCTGATGGTGCCCAACAAGACGCTGGAAACCCCCAACTACCGCCTGGAACGCCTCAAGCACGACGACCCACGCCTGGACCACATCGAAGCCAGCTACAAGCTCGCCGAGGAAGTGGAAGACCCCACCGCCGTGACGCGCCGCTCGCAAGAGCCCACCAACAAGCAGACCCCGGTGATCAAGGGCGTGCTGCCCGACGCACCCGCCCCCGTGGCCGAGCCCCGCCCCGAAGTCGCCGCGCGCCCACCGCGCGCCGGCCAGCGCCCTGCCCCTACCGCCCCGGCACAAGCCGCCGCCCCGGCTGCTGCGAAGCCGCAGGAACAGGGCTTCTTCGGTTGGCTCAAGAGCCTGTTTGGCATGGGTGACAGCCCGGCACCCGCACCGGTGGTGGCCCCCGCTCCTGCCGCTGAAGCCGGCACGCGCGGTGAACCCCGCCGCGAAGGTCGCAACGGCGAAGGCCGCGGCCGCCGTGGTGGCCGCGATGGCAACCGGGACGGTCAGCGCGACGGAGCGCCCCGTGACGGCAACCGCGAAGGCACCGCTGAAGGCCGTGGCCGCCGTAGTGAGCGCTCGGCCGAAGGCCGTGCACCGCGCGATGGCGAAGGCCGTCCGCCCCGTGGCGAAGGAGAAGGCCGCAATGGACGCGAAGGCCGGGAAAGCCGTGAAGGCGGCCGTGGCCGCCGCGATGCCGAGCCCCGCAGCAACGCCGCCGCGGCCGACACCGACAACACCGCCGCCCAGACCGCCATCCAGGCGCAGGTGACCGGTCCGAACGGCAATGGCGCCGAAGCGGCCGGCAACCCGCCCCGTGGCGAACGCGGCCCCCGCCGTGAGCGCGGCGAAGGCCAGGGTCGCCGGGAACGTGGCGAGCGCCCCCCCCGCGCGGCCGAAGCCCCGCGAGACACCGGTGTCCCCGCCGCCGACTTTGCGGATACCGCCCCGCTGGCATCGCTGCCCGACCTGGACCTGACCGGCAACGACACCGCACCGGCCAGCGACGACCGCCGCGAGCGCCGCTCGCGCGACCGTTATGGCCGCGACCGGCGTGAGCGTGGCGAGCGCGCTCCCCGCGACACGGTGGAGCCGACGGCACCCGCACGGATGGAGTCGGATGCGCCGGCCGCAGTGGCTGCCCCGGCCGCCGAAGCCCAGCCAGAGCCCGCACGCCGCAGCTACTTTGACACGGCCCCGGCGGCCCAGGCACCGGCACAGGAGCCCGCACCCACGCCAACGCCTGCGCCAGTACCCGCAGCGCCGGCACCCATGGCCGCCGCGCCTGCGCCGGTGGCCGTACCCGCACCGGTGGCGGCACCGGTGCCTGCTGCTGCGCCTGCGACACCTGCCACCCAGGGCATGCCACGCGTCCAGAGCTTCACGCTGCCGCTCGATGCCCTGCAGCAGGTGGCTGCCGCATCCGGATTGCAGTGGGTGAACTCGGACGCTGAAAAGATCGCCGCCGTGCAGGCAGCGATTGCAGCCGAGCCACAGCCCATCCGTGTGCCACGCGAGCGTCCGCCCGCCGTGGTGCTGGACGAAGGCCCGCTGGTGCTGGTGGAAACCCGCCGCGACCTGTCGGCCATGACGCTGCCTTTTGAGCAGCCCCCGGCTGCCTGATGCAGTGACCAAGAAGGCGGCCTGGGCCGCCTTCTTTCATTGGGGCCCCTGGTGCCTCTGTCTGCTCCGTTTTGTTGCCCGCCTTCATTTCCAAGATCCCCGGACCACAACGCCCCACCATGCTGTTCCTGCTGTCTCCCGCCAAATCACTCGACTACGAAACGCCTCTGCCAGCGGGACTGCCACACACCCTGCCACAGTTCGTGCCGCAGTCCATGCAGCTGATCGAGGTGCTGCGCCAGAAATCGCCGCAAGACATCGCCTCGCTGATGGGCCTGAGTGACGCGCTCGCCGCCCTGAACGTGGCGCGCTACCAGGTCTGGCAACCGAAATTCAACGCCACCAACGCGCGCCAGGCACTGCTGGCCTTCAACGGCGACGTGTACGAAGGCCTGCAGGCCCGCACACTCACTGCGCCCGACCTGGACTGGGCACAGAGCCACCTGGCCATCCTCAGCGGCCTGTACGGCGTGTTGCGCCCGCTCGACTGGATGCAGCCCTACCGGCTGGAGATGGGCACGCGCCTGGTCACCGATGCGGGCAGCAACCTCTACCAGTTCTGGGGCCGCCAGATTGCCGAGCACCTCAACCAGCGCCTGCAATCGGACACCACGCCCGTGCTGGTCAACCTGGCCTCGCAGGAGTATTTCAAGGCCGTGGACCGCAAGGTGCTCAAGGCGCGCGTCGTCGAATGCGTGTTCGAGGACTGGAAGGGCGGCGCCTACAAGATCATCAGCTTTTATGCCAAGCGCGCACGCGGGCTGATGGCGCGCCATGCCATCGCGCAGCGCATCGCCACCCCGCACCAGCTGCAGGCATTCGATCTGGAAGGCTACGCCTTCGCCCCGGCCTCGTCCGAACCCGAGCGCCTGGTGTTCCGGCGCAAAACCGTGCCCACCGCGTAAATCCGCGCGAACCCCCGCCCCTGTTGAAAGACCGCCATGGCATCGCGTTCTGGCCAGCACCCGCACACCGCCGCTGCAAGCAGCCAGCGCAGCAGCGCCGCACGGCAGGCCATCACACCCGCTCTGCGCCGCTGGATCCGGGAGCAGGCCCGGGCCGGCCACGCGGCACCCGTGATGCTGCAGGCCCTGCGCGATGCGGGCTGGAACGAGGCCTTGGCCGCCGATGTGCTGGAGATCACGCTGCAGGAACACCTCGACGCCATGGCTGCCCCCGAGGGCCCTCCGGCCGCGCCACGGGTGCCCGAACCCCGGCTGCAGGACTCCCCTGCCGTAGTGGATTGCGGCGACCGCACCGCGCAGGTGCTGCTGACCATGGCCCAGCCGCGCATCGTGGTGTTGGGCCAGCTGCTCTCGCCCGAGGAGTGCGACGCCCTGATCGCTGGCGCCGCGCCGCGCATGGCCCGCTCGCTCACGGTGGCCACGCAGACGGGCGGCGAGGAAGTCAACGACGATCGCACCAGCGATGGCATGTTCTTCCAGCGTGGCGAGAGCCCGCTGATAGCGCGCATCGAGGCACGCATTGCCCGCCTGCTGCACTGGCCCGTCGAGAACGGCGAGGGCCTGCAGGTGCTGCACTACCGCCCCGGGGCCGAATACAAGCCGCATTACGACTATTTCGACCCCAACGAGCCCGGCACCCCCGCCATCGTGCGGCGTGGCGGGCAGCGGGTGGGCACGCTGGTGATGTACCTGAACACCCCCGAGAAAGGCGGCGCCACCCTCTTTCCGCAAGCGCAGATCGCCGTGGCGCCGCAGCGCGGCAATGCCGTGTTCTTCAGCTACGCGCACCCCGATCCGTCCACCCGCACACTGCATGGCGGCGCGCCGGTGATTGCGGGCGACAAGTGGATCGCCACCAAGTGGCTGCGCGAACGGGAATTCAAGTAAAAACAGGTTGCAGTGCTTATAGATAAAGCGCTAACAGCTATTCATTAAATAGCAAAAGGACTCACCATGACCACACCGGAACAATCCCAGCTGGGCAAGGCATCGGCGTACGCTGACCAGTACGACGCCGCGCTGCTGTTTCCCATACCGCGCGCGGGCAAACGCGCCGAGATCGGCATTGCGGGCGCGGCGCCCTTCTTCGGGGCCGACCTGTGGACAGCCTTCGAGCTGTCGTGGCTGAATGCGCGCGGCAAACCGCAGGTGGCACTGGCACACATCACCGTGCCCTGCGAAACGCCCAACATCGTCGAAAGCAAGTCGTTCAAGCTCTACCTCAACAGCTTCAACAACACACGCTTTGCCGACGCAGCCGAGGTGCAGGCGCGCATCCGCGCCGACATCAGCGAGGCCGTGTGGCGCGGCGCGGAACACCCGGCCACCGTGGGCGTGAAGCTCATCGGCCCCGAGCTGTTCGACCAGGAGCCCGTGCACGAACTCGATGGCCTGAGCCTGGACCGCCTGGACGTGGAATGCACGCGCTACCAGCCTGCACCCGAGCTGCTGACCGCCGCGTTGGGCGAAGCCCCGGTGTCCGAGGTGCTGACCAGCAACCTGCTCAAGAGCAACTGCCTCGTGACCGGCCAGCCCGACTGGGGCAGCGTGCAGATTGCCTACAGCGGCCCGCAGATCCAGCAGGAAGGGCTGCTGCAGTACATCGTGAGCTTTCGCAACCACAACGAGTTCCACGAGCAATGCGTGGAGCGCATCTTCATGGACATCTGGACGCGCTGCCACCCCATCAAGCTCACGGTGTATGCCCGCTACACGCGCCGCGGTGGCCTGGACATCAACCCGCTGCGCACCAGCCACCCGCAGGGCCTGCCGCGCAACGTGCGCACCGCCCGCCAGTAAGAACCTGTTCAAAGTCTCCCCACTGGCGTGAGAAGCTCGGGGAGTGAGAAAGAACTATCCGAGCGACATCAGTCGCGAACAATTCGAGACCATCAAGCCACTGTTGGAAAGCGCGCGCAGGAAGACTTCTCCGCGCAGGGTGGATTTGTACGAGGTGTTCTGTGCAGTGCTGTACCTGCTCAGAAGCGGTTGCCAGTGGCGCATGCTGCCCGAGGAGTTTCCAAAGTGGCGCACTGTGCACGCGTACTTTGCGATCTGGAGCGAGCCGCGTGAGGGTGGCAGCCTGCTGGAGCAGGCTTTAAAAAAATCAGGTTGGCGCGGCCCGCGAGAAACTGGGGCG